>CAYTUT010000014.1:0-16800 GCA_964441295.1 uncultured Christensenellaceae bacterium
TTTATATTTTTTATTGTTTTTTCACACATATATTTTCCTCCGTATATTGAAAAGTTCATAAGTTTTGCGTTAATTTGTTATCGACAACAACGCCGCCAGTTTCTGCCGACTTGATCGCCGCATTGACCGCAACCGCATGGGTAACAGCAAAGAATGCCGCAAGGCCAGCAATATAGGGAGCGCTCACAGCCGCAAATCTGCCAACACAGGTATGGCTTCCAGCAACATTTACAACGATTATTACACATAAAATTTCCTCCGTATTTTATTAAAAGCAGCATTTGTACCATCATCAAAAAGCCTTAGTGAATTTTTGCAGCGCAAAAGTGCTTTCACACTAATGCATGTTATGCAAAACACAATCATTTAGTGCGTTTTTGTATGTAACAACTGTATTCAAAACAAAAAAGCAATTGCATAAGTATTCATAAATCAATGCATAAACGCCATTAATGCATAAATCTTTGCATAATTAGTAATTTTATTTAATTTTTTCTTTCAATAACTTGTAAATTAAACACAAAAAGAGTAAAATGTACCCATGCAAAAATGTGAAACAACAAAAGTATCGCGAGGTTAAGGTGTCAGAGGTAAAAGAAGGCAAAATAATACAGATTAACAAAAAGGCGATAATCGTTGCTGTGGCAATCGTATTGATTTTGGTAATCGGGGCATATGTACTCACCTTTACTCTGCCTAAGGGCGAGTATCAGAGAGACGAATCGGGCGCTATTATTCAGGGCACATACGCTGAAAACCCCGATCTCAAAGGCATTACATGGTGGCAGTTTGTGTTGTCGCCCGTTATGATCTTGTCGCCCTCCGCCGAAGGGAGCGAGGTGGTATATGCAATAATTGTACTGCTGCTAGTCATTGGCGCCGTATTTACCGCGCTTGAAAAGAGCGGCATACTGATTTATATGGTCAATTCGGTTGCCCACCGTTTTAGAAACAGGAAGTACTACATAATATTTATTTTGTCTTTCTTCTTTATGTTTTTGGGCAGCGCGGTTGGAATGTTTGAAGAGCTTATACCTTTAGTGCCGATAGTGGTAATACTCTGTTACGCTATGGGGTGGGATGCTCTTGTGGGGCTAGGAATATCCATTCTTGCCGGCGCTATGGGCTTCGCCGCCGCGGTTGTCAATCCCTTTTCGGTGGGAGTGGCTCAAAATATCGGTGGCATACCGATGTTTTCAGGCGCGCCGCTTAGGCTGATTACATTTGTAATACTCTACGCCGCACTGGTGATTTATGTCTACGCGTATGCCAAAAGAATAGACAAATGCCCCAAAAAATCCGTTGTGTACAAGGAGGATAAGGAGAGAAAGCTTTGCTTTGACTTCACATCCGAATTTGTATATGAAAAAAGCAAAAGCCGCGCGCTCATATGGTTCTCGGCTTGGATGGTGTTCATAATTGTTTGCGCGATTACTTCGATATTTTGGCATCCTCTTGCCAACTATATTATGTACATATCAATAGGCGCGTATGTCATATCAGGCATCGGCGCATGTATTATCTGCGGAGTAAGGGGCAAAAAACTGATGACGAGCCTGCTAAAAGGCATGCTGACACTCTTGCCGGCTGTTATAATGATTATGATTGCGGGAGGTGTAAGGTACATAATATCTGAAGGCGATGTAATGGACACTTTGCTCTATAAATTCGTGGTGATAATACAAAATCAGCCGCCCATGAACGCAGTGCTTTTAATATATGTCGTTATACTTGTGTTCTCCATATTTATTCCCAGCTGTTCTGCCAAAGCTTTTCTTATAATGCCTTTGGTCTTTGACCTCTGCTCGATTGTTGGCATTAACGGGCAGGTCGCCGTGCTTGCGCTGGCTTTTGCAGACGGCTTCGGCAACATATTCTTGCCGACCAATGCCGGGCTGTTGCTGATACTCGGCATGACCACGGTCGATTACCGCAAGTGGTTCAAGTGGAGTCTGCCCATACAAATTGCGCTTGTTGCGACCTCAATCGGCATCCTCGCACTGGGTCATTTTGTTTTCTATCCCGTCTGATTACCTTAACAAAATTGTGACTTTGAATTGCAATCGCCAATATAGTCGGTAATTGTAATAATCAAAAAAGCTGTCCGTCAAGGACAGCTTTTTGCTAGCGGCGCCAGCCGTAGACTCGCTATTAACTTTTGCTGCGGCGAGTCGAGACAGCCAGCTATTTTATTCGGCTGCTTTGAGTGTTATTTTCGCCATCTCAATATAGGCTTCCAGATTGCAGTCCTCGATGTCATAGCTGTAGGTATAGTGATTAGTGGACTCGGAACTTCCCGACACTCCGATGTGCTTGCCGAATACCTCAAAGCCTATTTTGCCCTCCCAGCTCTCTATATAATTAATCATACGGAAATAGCCGAGATCCCAGACCTCGAATTCAATCGTATAGTACTTGTAGCTTACCGGGTCAGCGCTCGAATCGCTCTTCAGTCTCTCCATAGAATATTCACTGCCGTTGACAACCGTTGCATCCGCTTCCATTGTCACCTTGTAAAAGCTTCTGCCGTTGACATTCACCGTGGTGACTGTTGCGGATTTTATCGCCTCGCGCACTGAAAAATCTATGTTTGAAAGTGTCGTATACTCTCCCTTCTCGGGCGTATACGAGGTACCTGCGCCCGGCGAATTCCAAGCCGCAATCAGTTTGTCATTTTCGGTGTCGTGCACGATATTTTTGCCGTCATAGCGGTACTGCTTGCTGTCGTAATTAACCCTGCGCTTGGCTCTTTCGACAAAGGAAACGGCGGGCTTGAGCGCAACGCTCTTTATCTCTGTTACTTTGCTTAGCACCTGATGAAAGTACTCCAGTCCGACCTGCACTCTAATTGATTGCGAGAGCATTGTACCTACTAAGGTGTCGCCTCTGCCCTCCGCCCAAAAATAAAAATAGGGCGCGTCAACCTGATTGTAGCTTGCATATGTGAAAAGGAGAATGGCTTTGTCTATGTCGTTGCTTAGCGCATTGACCTCGCTGACATCGTATGTCCCCGGCTTATAGCTTAAAGGCGGGGGCGCTCCCAAGCCTTGCGAGGGAATGCTGATATCGACGCCTTCCTTTTTGCAGCCCATGCTTGTTATGCTCATAATTAATATGACGGCTAACGCCGCAGTGAATCTAATAAACGTTTTCATAAGCTCTCCATCTTAATTTGGTTTGCGGATGCTGTTTCTCCCGGTACGCCTATTCGGCTCTTTATTCATTTACAACTTTGTTGGTAAGGCAGCCCACATTTTCTATTATTATCTGTATCGTGTCTCCCGCTTTGATTTGCCCCACACGCTCGGGCGTACCGGTTAGGATTATATCGCCAGGCTTGAGCGTCATCACTCCGCTGACAAAGCTGACTATCTCAGGGATGCCGTGTATCATGCAAGAAGTACGGCTTTGCTGTACTATCTCGCCGTTTCTAACCGCTTTGATATCCAAATCGCTTGCATCGATATCGGTAACGAGATATGGCCCCAGCGGGCAAAATGTGTCGAATCCCTTAGCTCTAGTCCACTGCCCGTCCATCTTTTGAAATACGCGCTCCGAAACATCGTTGGCGCAAGTGTATCCCAATATGTATTCATATGCCTTTGCCGCCTCAACCTTTCGGCACTCCTTGCCTATCACTATCACAAGCTCCGCCTCATAATCAACTTTTGTCGAGCAAGCGGGCAGCACTATATTATCGCCGTCTGCTATAAGCGCGGTAATCGGTTTTTGGAATATTGTTGGGTCGTTATTAACTTTCAGCGCAAGCTCTGCAGCGTGAGCGCGGTAATTTGCGCCCAGCGCTATTATCTTGGAGGGGTTGACCGGTGTAAGCAGTCGGTAATCTCCCCGATAAGGCTCACTGTCCACGCTGAGTATCTCAAAACAGCTGCCCTCAATCAGATACAACCCATCCGCCCTTACAGCTGCGTAACGCTCTCCGCCGTCAGTTAGTATTCTTGCGATTTGCATGTCAAATCCTCCCTTCCTTCTCGAGCATGTCATGCTCCATGCTGGCCCAAATGTACGCGGCTAAGCCGTAAGCAAGGTTTTTGCCCTTTGGAGTAAACTTGTATACAAGATACGGGCATATTGGCAATGGGCTGGTGGGGCCGCTTATTTCGGGCATAAATGCGCCCTTGCCGTTGATTATAATGGCGTCATCCACTGCCTTATATGCCTTGACACCCGCTAGTAGAAATTTTTCGCCAAGGTATCCCTGTCTTACTCCATGCAGCCAACCGTCAGCAATAAGCGCGGTAGCTGAGAGTTCACGATAGGTCTTGCCTCTGTTGAGTACGGTATCAAAGGAGCCGTCCGCCTTCTGATATTTGAGCAAAGCCTCGGATGTGGTGTTAAGGATATCTATTATCTTTTGCCTGTCCGGGTGCTCTCCGATACAGTCAAGAATTTTTGGCAATGCCGAGATGACCCATGCATTGCCTCTTGCCCAATATATCTTTGATATCGGATAATGAGTTGCCATTTTTGTCCAGTAACTGTGGTACCACAGACCGTCCTCCTTATCCATAAGATGCTTGGCGAATATAGCCACCTGCTTTGCCGCAATATCAAGCAGCTTTTCATCGCCGTTTTCCATTGCATACCTTGCAGGAAATACCGAAAACATCATTAGACTGTCAACCCAAATGGATTTTGGATAAAATTTGCCAATAAGACTGCTTCCCAAGTGATTTACCGCGTCCTCTATAAGCCTCGGCTCGTTTTTGATATAATCGAGCACCATATCTGTCAGCTTCTTATAATCGGCGCGGTTGGTTTTCTTTTGCATTGCGTATGTAATAAGTCCCGGGGCTGATGTGTCCGAGGATGCAACCTTCGGCGTATTGGCAACATAATAATTACAGAATCCCTTGAGAAACTCCAGACTAATGTCAGTATTCATGTAATCATCCAGCTCACTCATCGCGCTGCCCAGCAGTCCTTGCCCCCATGACCAGCCCATTTTCGGTTTTCTAGCCTTTATCGAATGCTCTACCAGTTTTTTTGCTTTTTCTATGCTCATAATTCCTCCGCATTGGCTCGCAAGCCACACTGCGCCAAGCCTTGCCGCAGTACATAGTTTAATTGAATAATTCTTTGTATCCCATCTTTTTTAGGCAGTTAACGCTTTTTTGCAGTTCCTCAAAAGGTTTGCCGGTGTTTTGCTCTATCGCGCCGTACTTAACGCCCTTCGCCTTAGCAGATTCGATAATCTCGGCGAAGTCAATAACACCCTCGCCTACTGCATAATCCTTTGGAGTGCGGGATGCCAGTTTTCTTACAAGGGCGTAATCTCTCAGATGCAGTCCTTCGACGCGCCCGTCAAGCTTTGCAATCCATTTGGACACGGATTGACCTGCCTTAGTGAGCCAATATGTGTCCAAAACCAGATTGACGCCGCGCATGTTTTCCACAAGTATGTCGAATCTTGTCATGGAGCCGCTCTTGACAAACTCGAAGTCGTGATGATGATAGCACAGCTGAATTCCGTTGTCGGCGTACTTTTTGGCAAGCTCGCTGACAGACGCGCCCCAAACACTGAGCATGTGGTCTTCGCTGACTATGAATTTGGTGGGCATTACCGATACGATTGCCGTACTGCAATCTACTGTTTTGTGAAACTCCAGCACCTTCTCAAACTCTTCGCTGAGCTTAGAGAATTTTATTTGAGTGGATACAACCTTAGTGCCGAACGCTTCGCCCGCTTTGAGAAAGCAATCTGCCGAAGCGCGGTCAAAGGGTATCCTTGCCGCCTCAATATTCTTTATACCCAGCTCGGAAAGCTGCTTTAGTGTCTGAAACAAATTTTTTTGAGCTTGCTTGCGCACTGTGAATAATTGTACACCCAGTTTCATAATCATTACCTTCCTAACCAGCCGCCGTCTACTGCAAGCGTATAACCGTTGACATAGTCGCTTGCTTGAGATGCAAGGAATATACCCGCGCCCATAATATCCTCGGGAGTGCCCCAGCGCCCTGCGGGGATACGCTCAAGGATTGCCTTATTGCGCGACTCATCCGCCCTTAGCGCCTCGGTATTGTTGGTTGCCATATAGCCCGGGGCTATCGCATTGACATTGATGTTATATTTTGCCCATTCGTTGGCTAATGTCATAGTGAGTCCCTTGACCGCGCTTTTGCTCGATGTATAGCTGGGTACCCTTATGCCGCCCTGAAAAGAGAGCATGCTCGCCACATTTATTATCTTGCCGCCCGTGCCCTGCTTAACATACTCGTTGGCTACCGCTTGGGACAAGAAAAACAATGATTTCAAATTGACATTCATAACCTCATCCCAGTCCTTTTCCGAAAATATCAGGCTGTCATCGCGTCTGATAATGCCGGCGTTGTTGACTAGAATATCCACTCTGCCGTATCTTGCGAGGGTCTCGCTCACAATACCCGCGATACATGCCGTATCGCCTAGATCGGCTACCACATTATAGAACTTGTCTTCGCCAATAAGCTTGCCCGTCTCATCGCTTGGCCTTCTGCTAACGCCTACTACCCTTGCTCCAGCCTCGGCGAAAGCCACCGCAAAGCCCTGCCCCAGTCCGGTATTGCTGCCGGTAACTATAGCGACCTTGCCGTCTAATCTAAATTTGTCAAGTATCATATCTAACCTCCTATATCAATAATTGTGAGGAATGTGTTAACGCAAATTGGTAGTCTTAACACCCTGCATATCGTCGAATTCTTGATTTTCGCCGCACATTCCCCATATAAAAGTATAATTACGGGTGCCTACTCCGCTGTGTATAGACCAGCTGGGAGAGATAACTGCCTGATTGTTTTGCACGACTATATGGCGCGTCTCGGTGGGATTGCCCATCATATGAAACACCACATTGTTGTCAGGGATATCAAAATACATATACGCTTCCATGCGTCTTTCGTGGGTATGTGTTGGCATAGTGTTCCAGTTACTGCCTTCTTGTAGTATTGTGAGTCCCATTGTCAGCTGACAGCTGCTCACGCTACCCGGCACAATGTATTTGTTGATTGTGCGCCTGTTGCAGTCTATGTCGCTGCCCAAATTGACCTGCACAGCCTTTTCCAACGGAATATGCGTTGACTTATATGCCGCATGCGCCGGAGTTGAGTTGATGTAATAATATGCCGGGTTATTGCTGTCCTTCGAACAGAACACCACTTCGGCAGTACCCCTAGTAAGATAAAGGCAATCGTATTTTTTCATGGGATACACAACACCGTCTGCTTTAATTTCGCCCTCTCCCTGTATACAGATTATACCCATCTCGCGGCGCTCGAGGAAATACTTCGCATTAAGCTCCGCGCCCGCTCCCAACTTCAGCTCGCCGCCAACCGGCAACGCTCCTCCCACAATTATTCTGTCAATATGAGAGTATGTAAGATTGATTTTGTCGGTCTCAAAAAGCTTTTCTATTAAGAAATTAGCTCTCAACTCCTCGGTATTCATTCTCGAATACTCTTTTTTCGATACCGCATATCTTGTATCCACTTTTTGCCTCCTTGCAATTATTTTTACGGTCGAGCGCTATCTTTGCACTCTGCCGCTACCGTCGCCCTTAATAAGCTTCGCAACCTCGTCCACACTGACTAGATTATAATCTCCCTCTATCGAGTGCTTCAGACAGGACGCTCCTACTGCAAACTCAATAGCGTGCTGATTATCATAGCCTTTGAGCATGCCGTATATTAATCCGGCGCCAAAGCTGTCGCCGCCGCCCACTCTGTCTACGATGTGTATATTATACTCCTTGGAAAAATAATAGTCCCTGCCGTCAAACAGCATTGCCGACCAGATATTATCATTGGCGGATATGCTGCCGCGCAGCGTTATCGCGACATACTTGAAGCCAAAATTGTCAATCAACTCTTTGGCGACCTTCTTGTAACCTTCTTTAGATATCTTCCCGCCCGTAAGGTCGGTATTTTCCGCCGCTATGCCGAACACATCCTTAGCATCTTCTTCATTAGCGATAAGCACATCCACATACTTCATCAGCCCGCTCATGACTTGACGCGCCTTCGCCTTACTCCACAGCTTGTTGCGGTAGTTGAGGTCGCATGACACCGTAATGCCCTTTGCTTTTGCAATCCTGCACGCCTCAGCGGTAATATCTGCAAGCTCATCCGACAACGCCGGCGTTATACCGGTAAAATGAAACCAGTCGGCTCCGCTGAATATCCTCTCGAAGTCAAAGTCGCTTTTTTGAGCCTTGGCAATAGCTGAGCCGGCGCGGTCATAAAGCACGGTAGACGGTCTTTGGCTAGCGCCCTTTTCAAGAAAATATATACCTATCCTGTCCCCGCCTCTTACTATCTCTTGCGTATCCACACCATATCTTCTCAAGCTGTTAATCGCGCCCTGCGCTATGCTGTTATCGGGGAGTTTGGTAACAAAGACCGAATGTATCCCGTAATTTGCAAGAGACACTGCCGCATTGGCCTCTCCTCCGCCGTATGTTGCGACCAAACATTCACTCTGCAAAAAACGCATGTAATCAACAGGCGCAAGCCTTAACATAATCTCACCAAAAGTGATCACTTTCATTGTATACTCTCCTTAGCTTCCCTTGCGAGCTCAGTAATTGCGTCGAATTCGCCGCCGCTAATCAAACTATCTTTCACCATCCAGCTGCCCCCGCATGCTATGACCTTGTCAAAGGCAAGATATTCTTTGATGTTATCCTTTGTTATGCCTCCCGTGGGGACAAAGCTAACCGAGTTAAAGACAGCCCCTAGCGCTTTCAGTGTTTTTATCCCGCCGTAGTTTTCCGCCGGGAAAAACTTGACAACATTGATTTTTAGCGAAAGCGCCGCCATAATATCTGTCGGATTGACACAGCCGGGTATATAGAGTATTCCTACCAAATTGCAGTATTTTGCTATTTCGTAGCTAAATCCGGGACTGACAATAAATGCCGCTCCCAGCTCGACTGCCAATTCGGCTTGCTCCACGTTAATCACCGTGCCTGCGCCAACAACCATGTCCTTGCACTCCTTGACGGCAACGGACAATGCCTCGGCCGCGCATGATGTGCGGAAAGTTATCTCTGCGATATTGATGCCTCCCGCCTTAAGCGCCGCAAGTAACGGAAGAATATCTTCCGTTTTGTCAATTTTTATTACCGGAATAATTTTTTCTGCTTTGATTATGTCTAAATATTTACTCATAGCTCCTCCCTTGCGTTATTCTTAAAATCAAGCTTCAGCATCTTGCCGTTACAGTCTATAACCAATCCCTGCGGCTCTCTTTCCACTTTGCCGCCTTTAACATACGGGTTCTCATAACGGGCATATTGCGTGTTGACCTCTTCGCCGTTGACACTAAAGCTTTTGCCATACACAACCCTGTATTCGCTGTTGTCGTTATAGACGAGCTCTCCGCCGTTAAGTGTAACGGATTTTTCAACAGAACGCTTTACAAAATTGTCAAAGCCGCCCTCTTCCTCCGCTGTTGCCGCCTTGCATATCCAATAATGGTATTCGCTGCAGCCGGCATTAATCAAATCATAGCAATCGCAAAACACATTGTCGCTGTCCACCTTTTCGCGCATTGCGTTATCGCCTGTAATGCTTTCCTTGGCATCTCTATAGCGAAGCGCGCCGTTGCTGCGAAGCATGAATACAACGCCGCCCTTGCGTCCGAACATAAAGCCCTTATCAAGGTAGTCCAGAGAGTACTCATCTAGATACTGCAAGGGACAATATGCGTGAGTAAGCTTTACAATATGGCTTTCGCCCAAACCCCTCTTTACCGGCAGCTTATACAGGCTGATATTAATATTCTTGTGCTGAACCGAATCCGGACAGCGGCCGTTGCCTATCCAATAGCTGGGAGAGCCGCCCTCGCCAAATCTTTTTGCCGGGTGAGTTGTGAACAAGGACAATTCGTCCGTAATATTAAGCGTCCATATATGCTGTTGTCCGCAAAAGCCTCCCGGCGTGTAGCTTTGGACGGTGCTCATAATATAGTCCGCCGTCTTATAAATATAGATGTTAGCGCGCTGAAGGGCGGCGCCGTTGGGCAGCAGCGGAAGGCGCTTTGTCAAAGCGCTGAGTATACCGGTCTTGATGAGCAAAATACTGTTAAAGTATCTGAATGGGGCAACAAAAGCATTGGTAAGCATGCCATTCTTTCTAAGATACATTATCGTATTGTTGACTACGCGGTGATCTGTGAATACTTCCATGCCGAGCTGCATCATTATCTGCTTATCCGACAACCCGATTAAGCCATCGGATTGAAGCTGCCCGATGTCTATAGAGTTGGACTGCTTGAGCTCAACTCCTTCGCTGTAATCAGCGTCAAAAACACCTCTTATTGCGGCAGGCAATTCATAGTACTTTTCCCCCGAAGGTTTTCTTGCCTCCAACATCAGCCTGAATGCCATAACCCTGTCGCGGTGGTGATGCTCCCAGCCCTCCTCTCCATAGCGCGCGGCTTCGCCCATAACGAGACAATCTATACTGGGTCTTAGCAGATTGCCTATGCGGTCGCTTATCTTGTTGTCCGCATACGCTCTGCCGCTTGTGGTATTAAAGACATAGTACAGTCTGTTGTCCGTGCGATATCTGAAGCTCCCTAGCGCAACGTCAAGCAGCATCAAGTCCAGCGCCATCTTCATCTTTGTGACCCTTGCCTCATCATTGCTGTATTGCAAAAAATTCGCTATCGGGGCAAGCGACTCGGGAAAGTAGTTGTTAGAATTCCACTCCGAGTATCCGTATTTGAATCTGAGCTCAAGCCAAAGGTCAATTCGTTTTTCTGCCATTGCTTTGTGCTCCTTGCCCGTTTTGTTGTCATTGGTGAACAGCTCGTCGGCGAACATATCTCCGGCGACATACTCAGATACGGCAAAAATGAGCTGGTGATTTTCTGACCACATGCACAAACTGTCCCCGGGATTGGCTTGGTCCATCCAATAACGGAAGCCCAGTACGCATTTTTTTATGGTATCGTATTGCTCTGAGCTCATACATTCTCTATAATCCTTGAGCGCCCTCAACAGCATTATTACTCTGAAGTCACTGCAATCGTAGCGGTTGTTGACATAATTGACGGCATTGTCAATAAGGCGTTGAATCTCCGCCTCATCCACCTGCTCTCCCTTGCTCTTCCTGTAAAGTAGATATATCAAATAACCGGCGCCGTCATAGTACTCTGCCAAATAACCGTTGACACTGGGTTTTTTGCGTGCGCTGAGCGCGATTTCCACAACAATAATTGACAAAAACAACCCGATTAAGCCAAGAATAACCCTTATCGCAATAAGCATATCGCCTCCTACTTGCCGAATTGGCGGGAGATATCCCTTCCGCAACGCTTCAGCTGCTCAATATAATCCTTATTTTCTAGAAGAGTCCTTTCGCCCGAGGTCACGCTAATCGCTCCGATTACTGTGTCATTATAATCGTATATCGGCACGGACATGCAATAAACACCCTCTTCATGCTCGGCATTGTCAAAAGCCACGCCGCTCTCGCGAACAAGCCTCATTTCCTTTTGCAATTCGCCCTTGCTGAGTGTGGTAGCTGTGTATTTGACAACGCTCAACCTGCTCAAATAGGCCTTGAACTCCTCTTCATTAAACCCGAGCATCAGGCTTTTGCCCAAAGAACTGCAATAAAGCTCTATCGACTTGCCTATATCGGAGTACATACACACATATGAGTAAGGCTGAATCTTCTCAATATACACCGCGTAATCGCCTTGCCTCACGGCAATGTGGCCTGTAACATTGAGAGAGCGGACAAGCTGCTGCAAAAAGGGACCGGCAATCTCTCTTAAATCCAGCTTGCTAGTGTACCTTTTGGCAATCGCGATAAACTTATAACCCAGCTTGTATCTCTCCGCCTCATCTTTCGTTAGATAATTGCTGTCCGCTAAGGCATTAACCGTGCGGAAAACTGTACTTTTCGGCAATCCCGTAGCGCGGCTGAGCTCGGATATGCCGAGTCCGGACTGGCTCTCCGCCACCTTTTCGACTACCGCGAATATTCTCTTAACCGACTGCATTCCCTCTTTTTCCATCATCTTTCCTTATTCGTTCCAACAAGCGGAACGGTGTTTCGATTAATTGATTATATCATTCGCTATAGCGCTTGTCAATACAAAAATCCTCTCTCGATGCCTTCAACGGTACGCGTTATGCCCATGTTATGTCCGCGCCATTCAATAAAAAAACCGCAAAGCGGTTTCATTACTCACCAATCATCATGGGGCGTGAGCTTGATATCATCATAAAAACACAGGTACTTTTCCTTAAAATCCTCAGCATTTCCGCTTTCTGAGAGCAACTCGTCAAGCGCATAGTCTGCAATATCTATTGCGTCCTCATCAAGCTCTTCAGCCAGCTTGGACAATTCGTACTCGTTCATACCGTCCCCCTTGTTTTTTGCTTCGCTTGTATCGCGTTAAAGCGGTACGCTATTGTCGAAGCAAGCGCAATCTTTGCCACATCAGGCAAAATAAACGGCACGACACCGCTAAGCAGCGCGCCTTGGATGGTAATCTTGAGGCTGATAACCATATACGCAGCTCCAAAAAAATAGCACAGCATCAGCGCGCAACTCATCCCTAAGGCGTAATACTGAATCATTTTGCCGTATTTCACCGAAAAAGCCACTATTGCCGCCATAAACGGATAGCTTATAATGTAGCCTCCGGTAGGCCCGATAATTTTGGCAATACCTGCGCCGAAGCCCGAAAATACAGGCAGCCCTAATGCTCCTAAGACAATGTAAATAGCACACACCAGCATTGCGTTGAAAGGAGAAAGCACGGCGCCTATTAAAAACACCGCGAATATGCTCATACTGACAGGGATTATCCCGACCGGGATGATTATCCAGGAGCATATTATAAGTATTGCGAGAAAAACTCCCGAGATAACTAGGTCTTTGACTTTCATAGAGACATTATAGGTTGCAGATTATTGTTATGTCAAGTTAATTCGTTTTGTCTTGACAATTACTAACTTGTGTAATATAATGTTTACATTATCATAAACTTAGGAGAAAAGCAATGTCGCTCAAACACGGATTGCTCGGGCTGCTTAGCCTGAATAGCGCCTCAGGTTACGACCTGTCAAAATTGTTCTCTGAATCGCTTAATTACTTTTGGATGGCCAATCAAAGCCAGATATACAGAGAACTTGACAAGATGGAGGACGAGGGATGGGTATGCTCGGAGACTGTTGAACAAAGAGCGCGTCCCAATAAGAGAGTTTACTCTATCACCGAGGCGGGTTCGAGAGAGCTTATCGCCTGGCTCAAAGACGATGGTATCGACCAGCTGATGGTCATTCGCTGTCCGCTATTGATGAAAATCTTCTTTGCGGGCAAGATTGACAGACTGGAGGTAGTCAAGCTGCTGACGGCTTACCGCGCGGAGTGCGAAACTCAACTGCTTGCGCTGAAAGACGAAGTAGCTCAAATAGGCTACTTTGAAGAGAGCGCGCAAAAGCCCGCATACTGGAAGTACACCGCTTCGTATTGCATTGACTACTTTGGCTTTTTGATTAACTGGGCAACAGAGACGGTGAATAGCTTGAATAATTTGAAATGATGAAAAAAACCGCTATTGTATTAATCTTATTACTTGCATGTATTTCGGCATGCTTGCTTGCAGCCTGCAGCGGCGGCAGTATTGTCGGTGTCTCGGTACACAGCGAGCCCGATAAGACCACATACATACTAGGAGAAGAATTGGAGATTGAGGGCTTTAAGCTGAGCGTCAACTATGCCAACGGCAAAAGCACAGTGATAAGCGTGACCGAGGACATGATTAATGGCTTTGACACATCAAGCATCGGCACGCGCACAATTACCATAACATATTCAAAATCGGGGCGCTCGTACAGCACCACGCAAGAAATACGCACAATAGGCATAAAGGCGTCCTCTCTTACCCTTGTAACACCTCCTGCAAAGACCAATTATGTAGTCGGACAGCTTATATCTCTCGAGGGCATATCGGTGGATGTGGTATACAACAACGGCTCAACCGCTACAGTCGGCGCCAATTCGCTGCTCCATGAGCCGCTGCTTGCCTTCATGGGCCAGAGTTCGGTCACCGTAAGGCTTGACAACGCTACCGCTGTATTCAATGTAACGGTCGCCCAAAAAGCCGTTGCTTCGCTCAGCGCAATATCCCCTCCAACCAAAAGCACATATTTTGCGGGGGAGTTATTCGAAGAGGCGGGTCTTATACTCGGAGTCGTATTCAACGACGGGAGCAGCCAGCAGCTGACAGAGGGTTTTGAAGTGGTAGATCGCAACATTCTCAATGACACTACCGCGATAACAGTGCGCTTCCAAAATTTCACGCTGAATGTGCCAATCACTGTCAATAAGGCAACCGCTACAGGCTACAGTATCGTAAAAAGCCCTAAAAATAAATACACTGTGGGAGAAACAGTCAACTTCAACGGTTTAGAAATAAGCGTCAGCTTCAACAATGGCAACTCAATCACCATTGCTTATGACAATAACGGCATCTATCAGGTTAATTGGGATTTGGTTGATATTGTCTGGCCCGTCGGCGCGCTGATTATCGAGGATAACGCTATTGCGCTGCGCTTGCGCTACGGCGACGGAGAGAACGAATACATAATGATAAACATACCTATACAGGTCTCGCTGCCCTTTGTCACCGGACTAGTTGTAATACGCAACCAAAACCTTAAGACAGAGTACACTGCGGGCGAGGCCATCAGTCTGTACGGACTGGAGATTGAAGCCGAGTACAGCAACGGCGCCCGCGTAACCATAATTGACAACGAAGCGCTCGACCCTGATGTGCAGTACGAAGTCGAGGCTTTGGAGGGGATGGAATCGGTCACTATACGTTATATGGCATTTGAGTACCAGTACTCTATTACCGTCAACGCAGAATAACGGATATAGCGTTATAAGGTATCGACCGCTGCCCTCATAGAGGGGCTGCTACTGTCATAGCTTATCAGCCGCAACGGTAATAGGGCATCACTGCTACCGAGAGAAGTACCGCTTGCTACCGTAATTGGTTTCAACCGCTATCGTCTAGGATATCACCACAACGATCATAGGGGTTACCGCTATCGTCAAGGTATCACTGCTACTGTGATAGAGTATTAACCGCCACAGCCGCAGGTTGGCACTGCTACTTCATAACAATCAACAAAAAAGCCGCAACGCTGCCTTTTTCACAAAGTGTGGTTGCGGCTTTTGTATTATATCGTATTATAGAGTATCTCTTAGCCGTTTAATTTGAATGTCAATACTGCGGGGTTGTGGTCGCTGTACACAAAATCAGCGTCAATGTTGGTTATATCCACGACAGTAACATTATCCGATACAACAAACCCGTCTATTACCACTGTGTAATTAACATTTTTTGTGTATGGCATATCTGTAGAGCGGCAGGTAGGCGCATTAGTCGCCGCGGCGAAGGAAAACCCTTCGGGAAGGTCGCTTTGAGCAAGCTGATATACCCATTCGGGAACTTCCTGCTCGGTGGGGAAAGTGTTGAGCGATTCGGCTATATCGTGGTTGAAATCTCCGCCCGCAACAACATAGTTGCCCTTAGCGTACTCAGCCGCAAGTATTGTATTGAGCGCTTGCACCTGAAGCGCGCGTATAGTGCCTCCCTTGTCATATGCGGACATATGTATGTTAATCAGGCATAATTGCTTGTCGCTGCCGGCAATAGGCAGATAGCTTATTGTAAAGCATCTGTCCAAATCAAAAAACTTTGTTGGGAAGCTTGTGTCAACAGGGAAAGAATACCTTACCGCGCTGTCAATCTTTTTGCTGGACAATGTTGCTATACCCGAATTGGTCGCGCCATGGGGGTCATTGAGGGGATACATCAAAAATCCCGAATGGAAATTTTTGGCAAACACGCCCGAATATTGTTGAAAATTTTCTTTAATCATGCAATACTGGTTGACCTTATAGCTTCTTGTCGAGCGTATATCCACCTCTTGAAAAAGCATAAAGTCATATGCGCCCTCCGCCATTATCCCTATTGCCCCGTTAGTGTTGGCAAGCACGGTTGCTTTGTCCTTTGCCTTGGAATTGATACCCTTTACATTGGTACCGTCAAGCATTCTTCCCGAATCCATAAAAAAGGAAAATTCGTGGGTATAGGCGCCGAATCCGATATTGAAAGTAGACACAGTGTACTCCGAATCAAGCTCGGCGATAGCAGTAAGCGCATTATCAATATCTAGCGCCAATTCGTCTTCAATGCGATAGTACTGCGCGGATATATAGCCCACATAACCGCCTGCCGCCACCACAACCATTACAATTATGCTTGCAATTACTATTCCTGTAATCTTCAATGCTTTTTTCATAACAACTCCTCGCTATTGGCTTATTTTACCCTGAACCTGAATTCGCATAGTCCGTCACCGTTGCCAAGCATCGTTTCACGCCCAAAGACTAATTCGGGCTGATGACGGGCAAAAAACAGACCGTCTCCGGCGCAAAACGCATTTCTTAATTCGGGATGACCTACCGCCTCGATTAGCTCTACTAATCTGCAACGCGTGATATCGTAGCCGTATTCGCCGCCCTCCGCTTTGACAATGTTGTACTCGGCATTAGGAAATTTGGCAATTATCTCCGAAAATTTTTGCCTTCTTGCGCTATCGTCAAGGCGGTCAAGCTCCTCTTTATCGATTTTTGGCACTAAGGACAGCAGCTGGGCAACTGCCGACTCGGCAATAACCCTGCGGACAACCCTCTCCGCTTCGTTTTTGTCCAAAATATTTTGCAGTGCGCGGTAAAGCAATATAGCATCCCTTATAAGCTCCCGTG
>CAYTUT010000015.1:0-16622 GCA_964441295.1 uncultured Christensenellaceae bacterium
GTAGGCAAAAAGTTGTCATTAACGCGGCGCAATGTGTTCTTGAGCATGAACTTGCCAGTGCGCATATGACGCTGCATTGTACCGATAAATACCGAGATAATGGCTGAAAAAATAATTATAGACAGTATCATGAACAAAAGACTCTTCCAATTAAGGTCAGTCAATTCAGAATATATTGCGCTGAAACTGGCTAAATTTTGATCAAAAAACCGTATAAAAAAATTAGCAGTTTTAGAAAAACTGGCCATAAAAGAGAATAATAACGACGGTATAATAGTAAGTATCGCAAGCTTCCAGAAATATTTGCCTTTTGTATATTGAAAAGCGAGTTTTATATACTTCATAATTACCTCATAACAATTATAATACAAAATACAAAAAATTACAACTCAAAAAAGTATGGATTATTGCCCTGAATTATGATATCATATGCTATATGAAAAAGGTTGTTCTATGCCTGATAGCTTTGATATTGACATTTAGTGCGCTTGTTTTGACCTCATGCGACAACAAGAGCACTGTCGAGGGCTTTGCAATAGGCACATTTTATTCGATAACTGCAAGCAAAGCGATGAATGCGTCAGAAGTGCAGGCACTGCTTGATTCGATTGAGGAGCGTTTTTCGGTCAATGTGCTTGACAGCGACATATATCGAATTAACAACAGCGTTCCCGACCAGTTTGTCGAGGTGTCGGCAGAGACTATTGCCTTACTCGAAGATTCATTTGCCTATTCGGCTACTCAAGGCGCCGAGAATGCTTTCAATCCGGCAATCTTTCCACTGGTTGCGCTTTGGGGCTTTGCGCCGCCATTTCTTGAATACGAGGACAAAGCTCCCCCCTCGCAAGCACAGATTGATGCAGTCTTACCATACTGTGATGTATTGCAATTCGTTATCGAAGGCAATCGTGTCAAAAGGCTTAGCGCGCATGCCGCACTGGACCTAGGCGGTATTGCAAAGGGCTATGCCGCTGATAAGGTCAAAGAGTACCTGGTCAGCAAAGGCGTCGGAAGCGCGTTGATTAATATCGGTGGAACGCTGTTGAGCTATGGCAAAAAAAGCAGTATAGGCATAACGCCGCCCCGAGACAGCCTATTCAGCTACATAGCGAGTTTTTCACTTGACAATGGCTATGCCTGCGCGACATCGGGAGATTATGAGAGATATTACTTCTTCGAAGACATAAGGTATAGTCATATAATTGGCAAGGACGGTCGTCCTGCACAGAGCGATTTGATAGCAGTTACCGTTATATGCGCCTCGGCAAAGGAGGCGGACGCGCTAAGTACTCTCTTGTTTGTTGAAGGGGAAGAGAATGCTGTCAATATTATCCGCGCTAAGGGCGTCAAGGCAATTCTAGTCACAAAAAATATGGAGATAGTTGCAGTCGATATCGCTGTCAAACTCAAGGATAGCCAGTATAGTTTGAGAAGCGCATAGCAATTTTGCGGGGAATGTGTTGCTCGTAACATCGGAGGATGCTATTTTGGAACAAAAAGAAAGGGCGTACGAATATTACAAAAAAAGCCCGCTTGTAGAAAAGTGGGATATTTTGGCGGGTGCATTACTTGTCGTACTTCTAGTAGTGATGCTGCTGGTTATTTTTTTGCCCCCTGCCGGCAGCGAGGTCGAGATATACAGGGACGGTCAACTCATCGCGACCTATCCGCTCGACCAAAACCGCGCCTTTGAAGTTGGCGGTGTGCGCATCAACATCTTTAACGGCCATGTTGATGTTGTTGAGGCGGATTGTCCGGACCAGCTTTGCGTACATGCAAGGTCGATAAGCACTTCGGGCAGTTCGATTATCTGTGTGCCCAATAGACTTGTAGTGAAGATTACCGGCAAGGCCGATGTGGAGGGGATTACGCAATGAACACCAAGGTAAAAAAAATTGCTGTGTTGGGCATCCTTTCTGCGCTTGCTCTTATAATTGGTTTTGTCGAGAACATGTTTCCTCCAGTCTTTGCAATGATACCCTACGCAAGACTAGGATTGGCCAATGTTGTCATACTGCTTGTGCTTGTTGTGTACGGCATTCAAGAAGGTCTGATAGTTTTGTTTATCAAAATATTGTTGTTGTCGGTGTTTTCGGGCAATCCTTCTATGATTATTTACTCCTTTGCGGGCGGCATGCTGAGTATTATGACGATGTGGCTGCTTCTCCACTTCAAGAAAAACAGCCTTGCATCAATCAGCGCAACGGGTGGTGTTATGCACAATATCGCGCAGGTAGCAGTGGCGGCGCTGACAACAAAGAGTACGGCGGTTTTTATTTTTTTACCGCACCTTGCCCTTTTTGGCGGTCTAGCCGGTATCATCACGGGTCTTGCATGTCATATTGTTGTAAAACGCATTATAAATACCAAAATGCTCGGATAAATCCGAGCATTTTATACGGCTAATATTGTGTTTTATCAAACAGATTGCCGCTTAGGGTGAATTGTATTGTTCATATAGCTTGTCCGCTAATTGGTAAGGCGGAATGCCTCGCCGTTGATATCTATCTCTTCGACAAACACACTCACGATAACCATACCCTTGATTTTTATTATTTCGATGAGCTTCATCTGCTTCGCCGAAAGCTTTAATCCTGCAAAATTTCTTCGTTTTCAAAGATTATATTATCCGCATATTTGCGCGCAGTTGCAAGTTTCTCCGCTGTGTTAACCGTCCAAGTTATCACTTTCATACCTTTTTCTCTAAGCTTAATCAATTCGCCGTAAGGCATATCGTTAATTTTGAAGGAAATGAAGTCAGGCTTAATACCCGCGCGCATAGCCCCCTTTGAAAGATATCTGCCGAGCAGTCCAAAAAGACCTAGCGACTTGTAATTAAAGGTCAATATTCCGATAGGAACATCCACGGTGTTGCGGCGATACCACAAAAGAGACGAGGGCGAGAAGCATTGCAGGGCATAGTTGCCGCTGTAGCCGCATTGTTCTATGTATTCGAATAACTTTTTGCCCACTTGCTTATCAAAATGGCTTTTGTTCTCTATGACTATCCCAACCTTGCCGTCGACCAGTTCAAATAGCTCTTTTAGCGTTGGTATATGCTCCTTTGTGCCGTTAAGCTTGTATTCGCGAAGCTCTTGAGAGGTAAGCGTTTTTGTTTTTCGGTTGATTCCACACATACGGCGCAGATTGCCGTCATGAAACACGGCGAATTCGCCGTCTGCAAGCAGGTGGATATCTATCTCGATATTGTAGCCTTTTTCTACAGCTTTTTGAAAAGCGGGGATTGAATTCTCGGGCGCATTCTCGCCGTGAAGCCCTCTATGCGCAATTGGAGTGTTATACAGCCAGCTAAAATTGTTCATCTTTTCCTCCGTGAAATTTATAATATTATATCAAACTATAATTAATATGTAAATATAATTGCCAAAATAACAATAATAGTAATATAATTAACAAAAAAGCGGAGGCAGCATGGACAGTAGTCATATACGCAATTTTTGTATAGTGGCGCATATTGACCACGGCAAGTCAACATTGGCAGACAGGCTGATGGAGAATACGGGTACGGTATCAGAACGCGAAACAAAGGACCAGATGCTTGACAGCATGGACATAGAGAGAGAAAGGGGCATAACGATAAAGCTCCAGCCTGTAAGAATGTTTTATAAGTATGAGGGCGAGGAATACATGCTCAATCTCATTGACACTCCGGGACATGTGGATTTTACTTACGAGGTGTCGCGCTCGCTAGCCGCTTGCGATGGCGCGATACTGGTTGTGGATGCTACGCAGGGAGTAGAGGCGCAGACGCTTACCAATGTTTATCTTGCGCTTGACAACAACCTCGAAATATTGCCGGTAATCAACAAAATTGATCTTCCGAGCGCCGATATCGACAATGCGCGCAAGGAGATAGAGGACATTATAGGTCTTGACGCTTCGTACGCGCCTTTGGTTTCAGCCAAAGAGGGTATAGGCATTGAGGACCTTTTGGAAAAGATTATTACAATGCTGCCCCCGCCCAAAGGGGACAAGAAAAAGCCGCTGAAAGCGCTCATTTTTGATTCTTTTTATGACAATTACAAGGGAGCAATAAGCTTAGTCAGGGTTGCCGACGGCAGTGTTAAGGTCGGTGACAAGATTAAGATGTGGTCTACCGGCAAACTGTTCGAGGTAACCGAAGTGGGAGTTTTCACCCCTAAGATGATACCGGTAAAAGAGCTGTTTGCAGGGAGCGTGGGGTATCTTTCGGCGAGCATAAAAAATGTTGTGGACACCGCAGTTGGCGATACTATTACGCATGCGGACAACAGCACCACAGAGCCTTATCCAGGGTACAAGCAGGCAAAGCCCGTTGTGTTTGCCGGAGTGTATCCGGCAGACGGCTCAAAGTACAATGACCTCCGCGAAGCGTTAGAGAAACTTAAGATGAATGACGCCGCGCTTTTCTTCGAGTCCAATGCGTTGGGCTTCGGCTTTCGTTGCGGCTTCTTGGGATTGCTGCATATGGAGATTATCGAGGAGAGAATCGAGCGCGAATACGACCTTGACCTTGTTACCACCGCGCCGAGCGTTTCATTTCTTGTGTACAAGAATAACGGCGATGTCATCAGAGTGGAGAATCCTTCCAACCTGCCCGGCCCATCGGAGATTAATTATATCGAAGAGCCTATTGTCAAGGCATTTATATTCACACCGCCGGACTATCTCGGTCCAATTATGGAGCTGTGCCAAAACAAGAGAGGCACATTTGTAGATATGACATACATTGACACTTCGCGCGTTAAGGTGCAGTACATACTGCCGCTTGCTGAGATACTTTACGATTTTTTTGACAGTTTGAAGTCAAAGTCCAGAGGCTATGCGAGTCTTGACTATGAGATGGACGGATACCAGCGAAGCGACCTGGTCAGGCTTGATATATTGCTTAACGGCGAGATTTGCGACGCATTGAGCATAATTGTTCACCGCGACAGCGCCTATGATAGAGGCAGGGGCATCGCCGAAAAGCTCAAAGAAGCTATACCTAGGCAAATGTTCGAGATACCCATACAGGCGGTGCTCGGCAATAAGGTAATCGCCCGTGAGACAGTTAAAGCAATGCGCAAAGATGTGCTTGCAAAGTGCTATGGCGGCGATATCACCCGCAAGAAGAAACTTTTGGAAAAGCAGAAAGAAGGCAAAAAGAGAATGCGCCAAGTGGGCAGCGTACAGGTGCCCAGCGAGGCTTTTATGTCGATATTGAAAGTCGGAGACAAATGAAACGCATATCGCTCTATATCCATATCCCATTTTGTATAAAAAAGTGTTTTTACTGTGATTTTGTGTCCTTTACAGCGAGTGACGGGGAGATTTCTCGTTATGTCGGCGGCGTAATTGAAGAACTGAGACTGAAAGCCGATTTTTTTAGAAATTATGAGATAAAAACTATTTTTGTAGGCGGCGGCACACCGTCAAGACTTCCGGTCGGAGAGCTCACCAGGATAATTGACGCGGTAAAGAGCCGGTACAACCTTAATGTAGAAGAGTTTTCGATAGAAGTCAACCCTGTTTCCTTTGACATTCACCACATCAAAGAGTATAAGGCGCTGGGGGTCAATCGAATCAGCCTTGGCGTGCAATCTCTGGATGACAGAGTGCTTGCCGCGGCGGGGAGAGTCAACAATTCGAAAGAGACCTTGGCAGCATTGGGGCTTGCTGCAATGTATTTTGATAATGTCAACGCCGATATAATGATAGGCTTGCCGCAACAGACAGTACTGTCGCTTGTTGACACCCTGCATGAGCTATTTAATAAGAAAATCAAGCATATTTCTTGTTATGGACTCATTCTTGGAGAGAGCACGCCTCTCTATAAAATGGTGAAGTACGGGCAGACGATTGTTCCCGACGAGGACAGGACCGTCAATATGTATAATATTGCCACAGATATCCTTGAAGCTAACGGCTACAAGCGTTACGAAATCAGCAACTTTGCCAAATCCGGTTACGAATGCGCCCATAACAAGGTGTATTGGTACCGCGATAATTATATTGGAATCGGCGTTGCGGCGCATAGTCTCGTAATGGACACACGCAGCGCGAATGTGGAGAGCGTGGATACATATTTGAATATGCTCTCAATGGGTAAATTACCTGTATTTGAAGAAACAAAGCTGAGCCTGCCGGACAAAAAAACCGAGGCAATAATGCTTGCGCTAAGATGCGCGGACGGGCTGGATATCAATGCCTTCGACGAGGAGTTCGGCACCTCCTTTTTGAAGGAATATGCAGACAGATTGTCGAAGGTTGAGAATTATACGGTTATTGAAGACAACAGACTCAAAATCAAGCCCCAAAACTTTTATACCAGCAATTATATAATCGGAGAGCTGATATAGTTTTTGCAAAAAAAATACCGTAAACATCGCAATACGCTCTGTAGCAAGCGTTATCTTACGCTCGCAGGGCGTATTTTTTTTACGGCATTTTGTCCGGCAGCTGCCAGCATTCTCGCGGCAAGGCGCAGAAATGGCGGCGGATAGTGATTTTTTTGTTTATTAAATTACTTTCAGGATGACTCCGGCAACTACGATAACTACCGATATCCAGTATACAACCTTAACCCATGACGCTTTGCTGCGGACAAAGTTGTACGAAGTGAACAGCGCCCATACAAACAATATTACAATGGATATTGTGTCGAGTATGCCGGCTATGCCGCTTGCGACCTTGAATATGGAAAGTATCGATGCGACAAGCCACGCAAGGGCGGAGCATATTACCGCCACGAAAGCCATCGCGTACACTATATTTGTATTTTCGCTTTTTACTTTTTTGCTCATAATATTTCTCCTTAGGCTGAGTTGCCTACACTAATTTATGCTGATTATACCGCATTATTCATCGTTGCGCAAGGCTTTTGTCCCCAATGGTATATTTTTCGCAAGAATCCGGCTCAACCATTATTGTGTTATGGTTGCAGTATACCACCATTCCGGTTTTTTTAGAGGGATGTCTTTTGACATTTTTTCTTAGAGTATAATCAACATTGACTTTGCCGCTTGCTCTGTGTTCGGAAAAATATGCGGCAATTGAGGCGGCCTTTTGCAGTACAAAATCGCTGATTGGCTTATTGCCGGACAAAATAACCACATGCGAGCCGTGCGATGCCTTTACATGCATCCATATATCCGTATCGGCGGCGGTAGAGAATGTCACGGCATCGTTTTGGATATTATTTTTGCCCCTTAGTACCGTAACTCCGTCTATGTTGTATCTCGCGGGGACAGACGGCGGTGCTTTCTTGGGTGAAGAGCGCTTTTTTTCCTTCGGCTTAATAAATCCCTGATTAATCAGCTCGGCTTCGATTTCGCCAAACTCTTTGGGGTCTTCGGCCATTGCGAAGCACTGCTTGACCGACATCAAATACTCAAGGGTCGCAGTATTTTCCTCGATTTGGTTAAGAGATATCGAATATGAGCGCTTCAGCTTGGAGTACTTTTTGTAATAGCGTTGCGCATTTTCCTGAGCGCTGATTAAGGGGTCAAGCGCTACTGTCAAATCAGTGTTGTCATAATAATTGGTCAGCAATATATTGTCCGAACCTTTCTTGATCTTGTGGAGGTTGGACAATATCAAATCTCCTTTGATTCGGTAAAGCTCGGCATCCTTGCTTTCCTCCAGCTTTTCATTAGCATTCTTAATGTGGCGCTCTGCCTTTAGAATAGCGCTCTTTAGCGCCGCCGATATTATTTTGCCGCCGGTTTTGAGGCGCGTGTCCCTATCTTTTTCTGATGCCAGCAAGTCTACGGCATCGTTGAGAGTAGCCGCGCTTACGAATTGTTTTGAGGTATGAAGATATGGCGCAATGTAGTAGTCATCGGGTTTGCCGGCTTGATTAAGACTTAGTGAGGGCGAATAGTCGTCTGTATTGTATATCTCGACAAAATTCTTAAATATCGTCACAATCGCCGCCGCTTCGGCATCATTAAGCGCTGTTGCATCGGGAGAAACCTTGGCTCTATATAGTATTTCTAGCAGTGTGGCGGAAGAAAAGCCAGACATGTTTTTGAAAATATAATCATATACCACCTCTCCTTGAAAGTCCTTCAGCTGAGAAGCAATTTTGCAATAATCGAACGGAGTGGCTTTTTTCTGCTCAGGCAGTTCGTATTTCATTTTTGGCAATACGCACCGCATTGTCTCGCTCGGCGGAATGTGCTTGATTGCATCGATAATATTGCCCGCGGCATCCGTTAATATGATGTTGCTGTATCTCCCAATCATCTCGACATACAAATCAAATCTTGTATCGTCCCATAGCTCATTTTTGCCGTTAAGGCTGACGCGTATTATACGGTCGCCGCCGGCATTGCCGATAGAGTCGATTTTAGCATTTATTAAAAATTTTCTAAGCAGCATTACAAAGGGAGGCGCCACATACGGATTGTCCTTTTTTGCAGCGGTAATATGCATTCGCGGACTGTTGGGGTTGGCGGATATGACGAGAGAAAGATTGTTCTTACCCGACCTTATTGACATCATTATCTCGTCCCGCTCAGGTTGAGTGATTTTGTCTATCCTGCCGCTTTGGAGTGCGGCATTAAGTTCTTGTGTCAGCGCGTTAAGCGTTATTACATCGTTAGGCATAGCTAAATTATACACTTATCAAGCGCAATGTGCAATATTTTTTGCCCTTGAGGGCAGTATTACGCTGCTGATTGTATGCGAAATTTTGACAAAATACGCGCGTATGCAACCAAAAATACTTGTTAGAGCAACTAAATATTATTATTTTAATTATAATTTAGTTGAGATAAACGCATTTTTGTGCTAATATTGTTGGGTAAAGTACTAGGAGGAACTATTTAATGACTAACAATGATAACAAAATTCAGGCTACACTTAAGATTGACGGCAAGAATCAAGACTTCGAATGCTTCTATTCGGTATGCGCGGACAAGGATGTAACTAAATACACCTTTAAGATTGAAGGCGACATGTTCAAAGCCTGCGAAACCAAAGCATATATCAACACCAAAGACAAGTACAATGTTGTAGGTTTTCGCCGCGGAAAGGCGCCCAAGCACATTATCGAAAACAATTACGGTAAGGGCGTATTCCTTGAAGATACGATAGATGTTGCAATCAACGAGTGCTACAGGCCGCTTTTTGAGAGCGTGCTTTCCAAGCTGCCGCTTGCGGTCAGACCCGAGGTAGAGCTTGTTAATGTTGGTGACAACAGTGTTGAGTTTTCATATAATGTAGTCTTAATACCCGAGGTAAAACTCGAGAAATACAAGGATTTGACAATCGCTAAGGTCGAAGCCGAAGAGGTTGCCGAGGATGCTATAGCCAAAGAGATTAATGCGGCAAGAGATAAGGCGGGTTTCTGGGCGGAAATCACAGACAGAGCGGTAATCGAGGGTGATACTGTCAACATAGACTTTTCCGGAATGATTGACGGCGTGAAGTTCGAGGGCGGCACGGCTGAGAAACAAGACTTGGTAATAGGCAGCAACACATTCATCCCCGGCTTCGAAGCGCAAATCGTTGGCATGAATATTTCGGAAGAAAGAAATATCAAGGTTGCCTTCCCTGCAGATTACGGCGCGGCTCAGCTTGCCGGCAAAGATGCAATATTTGCTGTCAAGGTCAACAGTATAAAGGTGAAGAAGCTTCCCGAGCTTGACGATGAATTCGCCAAGGATGTAAGCGAATTCGATACGCTGGACGAGTACAAGAGCAGTATTACGGCAAAGCTTAAGGACGAGGCGGAGAAGAAGGCAAAGTACGCCACCGAAGGCAAGATCATTGAGGCGCTGCTTGAGGCTAATCCTATTGAGTTGCCCGAAAAATACGTAGAATCTTTAGTTGATCAGAAGATTGAAGAGTTCAAGTCAATGCTAAAGCAGCAGCGCATAGAGTTCGACAAATACCTCGAATATGTCGGAGAGAAAGAGGAGAATATGCGCGCTCATTACAAAGATGAGACTGTCAAAAAAGAAAAAGTGAGAATGCTTCTTGCGGAGATTATCAAGGCTGAGAGCATCAATCTTACCGCCGAGGAGATAGACGCCGAGATAGCTAAGGGTGCCGAAAAGGTCGGCAAAACCGCCGAAGAATACAAGGCGGAGATGCAGCCGGGCGAATATGACTATATTGCCAATAGCTTGATGAGCGACAGAATAATGGATTACTTAACCGCCAACAACAATATAAAATAGTTTCGTCTGTAATAAATAAACTCGATTTGTTAATAAACTATAGGAGGATATTGACATGATGAAAAATTATTCCTTTATACCCTATGTAATCGATCAGACCAACAGGGGCGAAAGACAATATGATATCTATTCGAGAATGCTTGAAGACAGGATAGTGTTTTTGTCGGGCGAAATTAACAGCGATACCGCCAACAGTATTGTGGCGCAGCTGCTCTTCCTAGAGGGAAAGGACCCCGATAAGGACATATGTATGTACATCAACAGCCCTGGCGGCAGTGTCACTGACGGCTTGGCGATATACGACACTATGAGGTACATCAAATGCGATGTCTCCACGATATGTATTGGCAAGGCTATGAGTATGGGCGCTACAATACTCGCGGCGGGCGCTAAGGGCAAGAGATATGCGCTGCCCAACAGCGAGGTTATGATACATCAAGTGCTGGTTAGCGGCGGATTGGGCGGACCCGCTACCGATATAGCGATATACACCGAGAATTTGCTAAGGACCAAAAAAAGGCTTAACACCATTTTGTCGGAGGCGACAGGTCAGCCTTTTGACAAGGTGCAGGCCGATACCGAGAGAGATAGGTTTATGACCGCGGACGAGGCCTTGGATTACGGCATAATAGACAAAATATTCTACAGCCGCAAATAAAATATTCCGAATAATCGGAAAAGACGGGTAATAATTATGACAATAAAGATTGATTCCAATCCGACTTGCTCTTTTTGCGGCAAGACGGAAAAAGAAGTAAGAAGATTGATAGGCGGTGCAGAGGGCATCTATATCTGCGACCAGTGCGTGGAAATGTGCACTGATATTTTGGGCAGGGAGAGGATTATAGTTACTAGAGATTCGTTCGACGAGCTGCCCACCCCGCAATATATCAAAGAAAGGCTTGACGAGTATATCGTTGGTCAGGAAGAAGCAAAACGCATACTGGCAGTCGCTGTCTACAATCATTATAAGCGTATCAGCAAGAAGATGGACATCTCGGACGGCGTAGTGCTTGAGAAGAGCAATGTGCTGTTGCTGGGGCCTACCGGATGCGGAAAGACCTTGCTTGCAAAAACCCTTGCGGGTATCCTTAAGGTGCCTTTTGCCGTGGCTGACGCTACAACGCTTACCGAGGCGGGCTATGTAGGCGAAGATGTTGAGAATATACTGCTCAAGCTCATTCAGTCTGCCGATTTCAATATTCAGCAGGCGGAAAGGGGCATAGTATACATTGACGAAATTGACAAAATAGCCCGAAAGTCCGAGAATGTGTCAATCACGCGCGATGTTTCGGGAGAGGGTGTGCAGCAAGCATTGCTAAAGATAATAGAGAGCACGGTTGCCAATGTGCCGCCTCAAGGCGGGAGAAAGCATCCCAATCAAGAGTGCATCCAGATTGACACTACCAATATTCTGTTTATCTTCGGCGGCGCTTTCGTCGGTCTGGACAAGATAATAGCGAAACGCAAAGACACATCTAATCTAGGGTTTGGCGCGCATTTTGACAAGGTGGACAAGGACAACTATGCGCAGATGATCAAAGACATTCAGCCCGATGACCTTATCAAATACGGTCTAATACCGGAGTTTGTGGGCAGAGTGCCCATTGTAGTAGGGCTTAATGCGCTTGACGAGGCCGCATTGATTAGAATATTGACGGAGCCCAAAAATGCGCTCACAAAGCAGTATGTCAAGCTTTTCCGCTTTGACAATGTTGAATTGGAGTTTTCTGAAGAGGCGATTGTAGCGATTGCAAAAAAGGCAATTAAGCTCAAGACGGGCGCAAGAGGTCTAAGGTCAATACTTGAAGATGTAATGCTGGAAATAATGTACGAGATACCCAGTATGAATAATGTGGTCAAAGTGGTTATAGGTGACGGTGTTATAAGCAAACAGGAAAAACCACAGATTGTGTACAAAAATATAGCGTGAGATTATGAATTTGGATAACAAATTATTACCGATATTTTATGATATAAAATCGCCGCTCTTCCCCGGCGCAAGAGTGGAGATAAAGCTCGGCGACCCCGAAAAGTGGGAACAGCAAAAAACCTTAATCAACAATTACGGTCATTTTGTTTCGGGTTTTTTACATAGTGGCGACAGCAATACTATTTTGGGCTCGATTGTCAAAATCGACTCTGTTGACGAGAAAAACAGCCTTATCCATGGTACGGTTATCGCGCGTGTGTCTGTCGAAGAGGTGGATATCAACGGCGAGGCGTTTCGTCTTGCCAAGGTAGCGGACAAGCCGTATGAGCAATACGATATTAACGATTTACACACTGCAATTATCTACACTAACAATCAGTTGGAAAAGCTGAGGGTAATCAATGACGGCAACCATCGTTTTGGCTCGGTTGTCAATGTGGATATGAAGGATGTGCATGGCTGGATTGATAAGATTGCGCCTCTTTTCAGAAAGGGCGCCGAGAATATTTTTCTTGCCAATTCGGCTCTGGAGCGCTTGCAGCATACCAGTACGGCATTAAAGCTTGAGTTAGAATACCAGCGCTTCGCTAAGGAATTTCACGATAAGGTGGAGGAGAGTATTCAAGAGAACCAAAAAGAATACTTTTTGCGTGAGCAGCTCAAGATAATCAACGAGGAGCTGTACGGTTCGGAGAATGAGATTGAAGAGTATGAGGAAAAGATTAAGGCGCTGCCCGCGCCTCCTGTCGTTCATGAAAGACTGGATAAGGAGCTTAGAAAGCTTGCCAACACCCAGCCTTCGACTCCCGAAAGCTATGTGATAAGAAATTATCTCGATACAGTACTGTCCTTGCCTTGGGACAAGTACAGCAAAGAAAACAGCTCCCTAGCCTATGCAAGGAAGGTGCTTGACGAGGATCATTACGGTATCGAAAAGGTGAAAGAAAGGATACTGGAATTTTTAGCGGTAAGGCGCCTTGCTCCGGACAAAAAAGGCAATATAATATGCTTTGTCGGCCCTCCCGGCGTAGGCAAGACCTCTATTGTGCGCTCTATAGCTAAGGCGCTCGGCAGAGAGTATATCCGCACATCTCTCGGCGGTATGCATGACGAGGCGGAGATACGCGGTCACCGAAAGACATATATCGGCTCAATGGTGGGCAGGATAATAAGCTGTATCAAGACGGTTGGGACAATGAATCCCGTATTTTTGCTGGACGAAGTGGACAAGCTCAGCTCTGACTACAAGGGCGATCCGGCAAGCGCTCTTCTCGAGGTGCTTGACCCCGAGCAAAATAAGGCATTCCAAGACAATTATCTTGAACTGCCCTTTGATTTGTCCAAGGTGCTCTTTATCACCACAGCCAACAACAAGCACGGCATATCCGCGCCCCTCCTTGACAGGATGGAAATAATCGAAATGAGCGGTTATACGCTCGAGGAAAAGACGGAAATAGCATTGCGCCACTTATTGCCCAAGCAGCTTAAAGAGCACGGTATTAAGCCCAATAGGATAGTATTGACGCGCGAGGCGCTGTCGGCTGTAATCAGCGGATACACTCGCGAGGCAGGCGTAAGAAAGCTCGAGCAGTGCATCGCTACGATATGCAGAAAAGTTGCTTTCAACTTTTCGCCCTCAAGACAGCCTGTAACTACAATCAGCGCAGAGGATGTGGAGAAGCATCTCGGGTTGCCGAGATACAAAAGAGACGACATCCGCAAGGATGCCCGGGCCGGAGTTGTTACGGGTCTTGCCTGGACCGAATTCGGCGGCACAACGCTGGAAGTTGAGTGCGCGTTAAGCAGCGGCAAGGGCGAAATGACGCTTACCGGCAATCTAGGCGAGGTGATGAAAGAGTCAGCGCGTATTGCCTATAGTCTTGCGCGGTCGCTTGCCGAAAAATACGATATCGACAAGGAAAAGTTCGCCAACACGAATATACATATACATGCTCCCGAGGGCGCGGTCCCCAAGGACGGGCCGTCTGCCGGCATTGCGTTGACAACTGCCATACTTTCGGCTTATTCAGGCAGACCGGTAAAGACCGATGTCGCGGTAACTGGAGAGGTAACGCTGACCGGGCGCGTGCTAGCTATAGGCGGAGTGAAGGAGAAGCTTTTGGGCGCTCTGCAGGCAGATATTACTAAGGTAATATTACCTATCCAAAATACCAAAGAAGTCGCCGAACTGCCCGACACTATTAAGGGTAAGGTGCAGACGGTTTTTGTCTCTGATATCGAACAGGCTTTAAGGGAGCTGCTGATATGATTATAAAGAATGCCCAATTCGTAATCTCTGTCGCCTCTTGCGACAAGTTGCCTCAAGGCGCAAAGGAGATTGCAGTTGCCGGCAGGTCTAATGTCGGCAAGTCCTCGTTCATTAATTTTTTGACCAATAACGGCAGACTTGCAAAGACCTCGTCCACTCCCGGGCATACCAGACTGATTAATTACTTTGACATCAATAACGGCGAATTTTGCCTTGTAGACCTTCCGGGCTACGGGTATGCAAGGGTTTCGCACGGAGAGAAAGAGAAGTGGGGCAAGCTGATTGAGCAGTATCTTCTGCAAAGCGCGAGACTTGCCAATGTTTTTTTGATTGTTGACATACGCCATCAACCTACCGTGCTTGACAAGCAGATGATAATATTTTTGACACATTACAACATACCGTTTACTGTTATAGCCACTAAGAGCGACAAAATTAATAAGACGCAGCTTGCGCTTAGAAAGAGAGAGCTGGCAGCGGAGCTCAAGATGGCAGAAGGCAATATTTATGAGGTTTCCGCGCTTAACAAGACGGGCAAAGAGCGGATTTTGGAGCGTATCGAGCAGGTGCTTGCCGTCCCTGACAGCGATACGGAGTTTTAATATTTTTTTGATATTCACTTACTTTTTTTAACAGTTTGAAAAGCGGTAATAGTAATAATTATATCTATTCTTTTGCCGTGTTTAACAATATTCTTCACTTCTTCATAATATGGATTAAGATTACAAGAGGAGGTGATTTTATGTCGTTTTCTAACAATGTCAGACCGGACAGGACTCCGGGGCCAATTATGGGTAATCCGATTAACGGGCTGTGCGAAAAGGTCTGCATTGAGGTAAAGAAAGTCTTTGATGCCTGCATAAAGCAGGAAACGATGCCCAACGAAATATTAAGTCTGACATCGACAGTTCCTGCTAAGGTTTGTCCGCCGTTCAAGTTTATTAGCGCAAGAAGCGCCAGTACCAAGGGTGAGATAAGCAATCTGATAGTACAGCCTATAGCTGACAAGCCGGGCTGCGCTAGAGTATCATGCGATATTTTTATACCCATGCAGGTTTGCTTCTGCGATTCGTCAGGCGCAACGGCGGTTGGCGAAGCCGGTATTACAATTCCCAAGGATATTATTTTGCACATACCGGAAGCATCGGTTATTCCATACGAGATTGAGTCGGTATGCAATGTCGTGAGCACGGTTGGCACTTATGTCGCCGATGCGACCTTCAGCGTCACGCTATGCGCGGCAATCATTATCAAGGTCATAACAGATGTCGAGCTATTAGTCCCGTCATACGGATATTGCTACATTCCGCCCTGCCAAGAGTTCCAAGAGGAAGTGTGCGAAGGATTTTTCGATTTACCCTTATTCCCTTCAGACAAACCCACATGCTAAAAAACATACATATATGAGGTTTTTAGGTGCGGAGTATCAGCTCCGCGCCTATTTTGTTGATTAATATCATGTCGCAGAGTCGGATTTTATTATTAAAATCGCCGCTTCGGGATCAAAAAACGGCGAATACAGTTATACTCGAAAGTTGTTATTATAACCGCTGCTTAACATCAAAACCCTAACTTGCAATTATACTCGTATGTTAATAGTAATCGTTGCTTTGGGTCAAATAACTACGCATGCGGTTATAATAGCCTTTTGCGGGAAATGCGCGTTTTTAATTTTGAAAGCCACTTAGCTTTTTGCGCTCTGAGCTTAATAAAATAAATCGGTATTAATATACTTTTACAATAGCTTTTTATATGTTATAATAACGCTGTTGCGGCGCGTAGTATTGCAGACGCGCTTTGCGCTGTCAACTGCTAAGCTTGTATTGTTTTAATAAAAATTATTGAAGCAGTCAAAGCATTACAAGCAAGCGGCGACAAGCATGCAATACGGCAGCGGGAATATTGTGAGGTTGAGATGGTATTTGCAATTTCGGATTTGCATATTGCTGTAAGAGGTGATAAGCCCATGGACATCTTCGGAGGTAAATGGGACGGCTACCTTGACAGCATCAAGACATATTGGCAGGCAACTGTGTCGGAGGAGGACATTGTCCTTATCGCTGGCGACACATCGTGGGCTATGTCGCTTTCTGACGCTATTGACGACATCAACGAGTTCGCCTCTTTGCCCGGAAAAAAAGTTATTATAAGAGGCAACCATGATTACTGGTGGAACTCTTATACTAAGGTAAAATCCGCTTTGCCTGATAACGTTTTTGCTTTGCAAAACAATGCAATAAGATTTGACGGC
>CAYTUT010000016.1:0-16359 GCA_964441295.1 uncultured Christensenellaceae bacterium
GGTACTTAGGCATGGTAATATGCCCGGCCTGCTTGTTTTATTATTTTTTGCATATTTCGGTTAATTTGTTTTACATTTTGCGCTTTTTTCTCTATAATTAAGTAAAACTCACTCTATAGGAGATTCGGATATGTTAATGCAGCAAGAACTTTATTCGGAGCCCACTGTGATAAGGAGCGCTATTGCAGAGAACGAGAATATCGTGAAGAATATTGCAAAAGCGGTTAAAGAAAGGGGTATCAAAAATATTACAATTATCGGAAGGGGCACTAGCGATAATGCCGGACTGTGTTTCAAATACATGACCGAGATTCTCAGCGGGATTCCAGTTGGCACGGCGCATCCTTCAGTAACTACAATGTATGACGGACATGTCGACTACAGCTCTCATCTTGTGGTTGCGATATCGCAGAGCGGCAAGAGTGTGGATACGCTTGCGGTACTTGACAACGCCAACAAAAAGGGCGGACTCACAGTTGCCGTCACCAATGACCCGTTGTCCCCCCTTGCCAAAGCCGCAAAGTATCACTTGTTTCTTGCGGCAGGAGAGGAAAAAAGCGTCGCCGCGACCAAGACATACGCCGCCGAGCTTGTTGTGCTCTATATGCTTGCAATCGCTCTATCCGGCAAAAAACTTATGAATCTGATATACGAGTTGCCCGATAAGGTCAACGAGATTCTCGGGCTCATCCCCAAAATCCGCTCTGTTGCGGAGGCCACACGCAAGGACAATAACTTTATTGTCTTGTCAAGGGGTCCGATGCAGGGCGTCGGCAAAGAGCTGGCTCTCAAGCTGGGCGAATGCTGCTACAGCTTTGCGCACTTTTACAGCGTTACCGACTTTATGCACGGTCCGCTGGCATTGCTTGAGGAAGGTGTTAATGTAATCATTCTCGCCCCCAACGGAGAGTGCGCAAGCAACTATATAGATATTGCCACCCGCGCCAAGGTGCTCGGAGCCAATGTGTACGCATTCAGCGATATTCCCGAAGTGCTCAACATTGCCAATGTGGCAGTAAAAATGCCCGAAGCACACTTTTTGACCGCCACACTGACCTATGCTATGGCGATTCACCTGTATTGTCTTAACCTCTCTATAGAAAAGGGGCTTAATCCGGATACGCCGCGCAATCTCAAAAAGGTTACAATAACAAAATAAATATACAACCCCGGAAGATTTTCGCAGTTTACAGCCAACTAGCGGAATCCTTAATATAGGGGAAAGCCTGCATACTTTGCCCCAAAAGCCTCAGCTTTTGGGGTGTTTTATAAAAACCACCTAATGCTGCCGCATTAAAAAGGAGCGTGATATGATATCAAAAAAGATGGCGGAGCTTGTCAAAAAAAGCTCTATGATCAGGGCAATGTTTGAAGAAGGCAACCGACTTGCCGCCCTATATGGCAAGGAAAATGTGTTTGATTTCAGCCTTGGCAATCCTAATGTGGAGGCGCCGTCAGAGATTAATGCCGCAATCCATGAGATAATCGATACCGAAAAAAGCACAGTACTCCACGGGTACATGAACAACTCGGGATACGAGGATGTGCGCAATACTATCGCAGACAGTCTTAACAGGCGGCATCAAACTGCCTTTTCGGCTAAAAATATAATAATGACCGTAGGCGCTGCGGGCGGTTTGAATGTTATACTCAAAAGTCTTTTTGACGAGGGCGAAGAACTGCTGGTTATCGCGCCTTACTTCGGCGAATACGGCAATTACGCGGCGAATGTCAACGCAAAGTTGGTCGTTGTGCCTGCTAATCCACCTTCATTTCAGCCCGACATCACGGCGGTGGGCAACTGCATTACCCCTTTGACAAAGGCAATAATCATCAACAGCCCCAACAACCCCACTGGAATAATATACAGCGAGGATACTATTGTCAAGCTGGCGGCGGTCTTGGAAAATAAGCAAAAAGAATATGGCAAAAGCATTTATATAATATCCGACGAGCCTTACAGAGAGCTGGTTTATGAGGGAGCATCCGTGCCTTTCATCACAAAGTATTACAAAAATACCATAATAGGCTATTCGTTCAGCAAGTCGCTTTCTCTTCCCGGAGAGCGTATCGGCTACCTCGTTATACCCAGCGAGGCCGACTACAGCTCGGAAATCATAGGCGCTGCTAATGTCGCCAACCGCATATTGGGCTTTGTCAACGCGCCCTCGCTGCAGCAAAAGCTTGTGGCAAAATGTATTGACGCAGAAGTTAATGTGCAGGCGTACAACCGCAATCGTGAGCTGCTTTATAATGCGCTGAGCTCATACGGCTTTGAGTGCGTCAAGCCCGAGGGCGCATTCTACCTCTTCATGAAGACTCCCGTTAAGGACGACAAAGAATTTGTCAACGAGGCTAAGAAATATAACCTGCTGATTGTACCCGGCAGCGGATTCGGCTGTGAGGGCTACGCCCGAATCGCATACTGCGTTTCGGAGCAAACCATACTTAACTCCTTGCCCGCTTTCAAGAAGCTTGCTGCGCAATTCGGCCTGTAAAATACTTGCGGCGCTCTTCCCCTTGTACCAAACACATCTCTTGCCCCTAATGTGTTGCAGGTATCGGTCAAATTATTACCCTTTCTAATAAAAACTTTTGTGCGGCTTTGCCGCACAGTAAAGAAAATGCCAGAGGAAGCGGCTTTGCCGCACTTTTTTGTTTAATCCTGTATCCGAAGTTGTTTATGCAGCCATACAGCGCCGCGCTCTTGGGGGTATCGATTATCTCATTCTTTGCGTGCTAATTTCTGACTGTATTTTCTCTATGGTATTGACGGTGATTATTAATATCATAACACTGCTTGGAATGCTTATCGCGGGGGCACTGCTTTGTATATTTATGCTCTCTTCGCCCTGCTTGTAAAAAAATAGGGCTTTGCCGATTTTGCAAAGCCCCGAAAAACTGCTAACAATTGTTTTAATTAATCTTGTTGAAGTCTTCTGCCGTCACGCTTGCGAGCTTAAAGTACATCACTGCCGCGGCAACTGATACAAGTGCGGTCATAATGAGCACATACCAGGTCTCACCGATGTATTTACCTAAAAGCAGGTACGGCGCAAACACGGTTGCCGCAACCAGCAACCCTATCAGCATAGTAATGAATACTGCCGCGCTCTGCTTGACTACCTGCAGTTCGTTGGTATAATGCAGATTGTACTTCTTTAGTCCGATAGTCATGCCGAGCGTTGCGCCAAAGGCATTGATTGCGAGAGTGAACAGCACCAGCATAATTACGCCTATGGCGCTGATTTTGAATACTATGCTGAGCAGAATCAACCCCGCGAACGACAATGGCAAAAATATTATCAGCTGCATCAATAGCTTTGCATTGATTATTTCGATAGGTTGGACGGGTATGCTTTTGTATATCCAAAAGGTCTCTCCCTCGAGCGAAATGGATACCGCAAGAGGAGAGTTGAGAAGCACAGTGAATGAAATATACAGCATGGCGACAACTATAATCGGCGCGCCCATCGCGTTGCTTAACGCGCCGTTAAAAAGGTTGATTACCACAATAATGATAAGAATCAGCGGACCAATACACGAATTTATCATGTAATTTGTCGAGTAGGTCAGCCTTTTTAATTCTTTTTTGAGCAAAATACCCATAAGTGTTGATCCGCCGCTCTCCTTATATTCGAATTTTTTTGTTTTGACTCCTCTTGAAAAAAAACTGATTAGCTTGACATAATGCTTAAAACACACCATAACGAGTAAGGTAATCGGTACTGCGTTAATCGCCACAAAGCCTAAGAATGCAAGAATATCATTACTCCGCACTGCCTTAGAAAGCAAATAAAACGGAAAGTACACAGCGCTGACAATATTTGTAATTCGTCCGCTGTTGCCGTAAAGAAATGCCATGGTTTGAGCCGGATTGCTGGTAATTATCATAACGAACACTATAAATGCCAGCATAAAAATTATATAGAGCGGCTTGGCAAAGCGCAGGCTGTTAAGACTGTTGAGAAGCATGCCGATAAGCAGCCCTATGGCAAAGGCTAAAAGCGGTGTCAAGAAAAATCCTAATAGCGAAAAAATCACCATTGCCGCATTGACCCCTGCAAAAATAAAATACACGACAAAAAACGGTACATATATCGGAGCCACATAGGCGTAGAGCAACGCAAGCACGCTGAGCGTTTTTGTCAGAAAAATTTTGTACTGAGGAATAGGCATCGAAAGCAACAGTTCCTGATCCTTAGATTTGAAAATAAAATGAAAACTAGAAATTATACTGTTGAGGAAAGTGAAAAATACCCCGCCTATAACCGCGAACAGTATAAGCATTTCTTCCATTCCGTTCTCTGCAAGGCTTTTGCCCATCTGGTAGGCAAGAGCAAACATGTATCCGGTCATTATAGCCATGAGCAGAATCAGGGCTGCGGTGCTTGCGCCTTTCTTTCTTGTAGCGAAGGCCTGCGCGGAGGTCAAATTGGTCTTGAAGCTTATTTTCAGCAATGCCAAAAAGTCATTCACGGTTTGCTCCCTCCATAAAAATCTCTTCCAGCGTTTTGCCGCCGACCACCTCATCCATTTTGCCCTTGTGAATTATACTTCCCTGTTTTATTATCGCCACCTTGTTGCACAGCCGCTCCGCCGTCTCCAAAACATGCGTGGAGAAAAATATCGCATTGCCCTTTGCGCAGAATTCTTTCATCTTATCCTTTGTAATCTTTGCCGCCTTGGGATCCAGCCCCACAAAAGGCTCGTCGAGTATCATCAGCTGCGGCTCTCTTATTAACGCCGAAATGAGCACTAATTTTTGCTTCATTCCATGAGAATACTCTTGTATTCTAGTACCCAGACTGTCAAAAATCTCATATTCCCTCGCAAGACTCTGCAAAGTAGTGTTGTTTTTTTTGTCTATCTTGTACACATTCATTATAAACTCCAGGTATTCCATTCCCGTCATGAATCCGTAAATATCGGGATTGTCCGGAACATACGCAATCATTGCCTTGCACTGCAGCGGCTCTTTCTTTACATCGCGTCCCGATATCTTAATTTTGCCCTCTTCAAAATCAAGTATTCCCGCTACGCATTTAATAGCAGTGGTCTTGCCGGCTCCGTTGTGGCCGATAAAGGCAAAAATATCTCCCGCCTCCACTTCGATGTCTATACCCTTTAGTGCCTTAACGCCCGCTTTGTAGCTCTTCTCCACACCAATAATTTCCAATACTTTCATATAAACCCCTTGCTTCGATATTATTTTGATATCATTAATATACTATTCCTTTTTTTGTGTTTAGTCAATAGTTTTGCGCATTTTTTTGCCTTGTTTTTTTATTATTGCTGTTATTTCTTCGCTGCAGTTCCTTTACGAGATATGCGCTCTTGCCTCCTGCGGTGTGTAATTTTGCGTATTGACACCTAACAACATTGACTATATAATATATATTAAAGCGTCAAGTGCAGCTGAAAATACTATAAAGTATAATTGCTATGTTCTTGGATGTCTTGCAACATTATTGCTGCTATTATGGGCAGAATAAGTCGGACGCAAGCAGGGAATAATAATTGAATCCCAGCGGTTGTCGTCCGTTCTGCTTTTTTTGAATTTATTGTGCGGAGGCGTTATGTTTAGCTTAGTCGGTATTATCAGGGAATCATACAAGTTGTTAAGGGAAAAGAAAGACCCGGCAAAAGGCGTTGCGGCGCATCCGCTATTATTCAAAAAACTTTTTGATATACGCAAAAAAATCTACGGCTTTGTGAGTCCGCTGACTGCAAAATGCGCGGTAACCGCCGAGCCTGTGCCTTTCTCAGAGCGCCTTGCTCTAGAATACAGACCGATAAGCAACGGAGAAGAATGGGGCAATTTTTTTGAGTGCGCCTGGTTCAACTTCACCGCCGATATACCCGAACAATTCAAGGACAAGCCGCTGTGCGCATATATAGATATTGGCGCGGAGGGCTGTGTTTTTGATGAGAAAGGGGCGCCGCAAATAGGGATTACGGGCATACTTAGCTTTATGGATTTCTTCGCAAGCGCGAAGGGAAAGCACATTTTCAGGCTCCCCGAGTACAAAAAACAGCAAGAAATATGGCTGGACGCCGGCAATAACGGCTTTTCGGGAGTTTCTACAGGCTATGCTAAGCTTAAGGAGGCTTTTATTGCTACCATTAACGAGCCTTTGCTCAAGGTGTACTATGACTATTTTGTCCTCTATGTCCTTATGACCACCCTTGATTCGGGATCGGCAAGGCGCGCAGAGATTTTGTTATCGCTGAAGACGGCGGCAAAGGTTTTGAAAAGCTACAGCGACGCGGAGATTAATCAAGCCGACAGCATTTTGGCGCCCCTTCTTAAGGAAGAGTCTGAAGAATCTTTCGAGCTGTACGCGGTAGGACACGCTCACCTTGACCTTGCCTGGCTGTGGCCGATTAGAGAGACCAAGCGCAAGGCGGCGCGCACATTCAGCAATCAGCTTGCCAATATCGAACGCTATGACGGCTATGTGTTCGGCGCCAGTCAGCCGCAGCAATTCGAGTGGGCGAAGACTTTGTATCCCGAACTGTATGCCCGCATTAAGGACGCGGTCAAAGGCGGACAACTCGAGCCTCAGGGCGGTATGTGGGTAGAGCCGGACACTAATGTTACCGGTGCCGAATCTCTTGTCAGGCAAGTGCTCTACGGAAAGCGCTTCTTCCAGCAAGAATTCGGCAAGGATATGCGTATTCTTTGGCTGCCCGATGTTTTTGGTTTTACCGGAGCATTGCCGCAAATAATCAAAAAAACGGGTATGGAATATTTCTTGACCATTAAACTCAACTGGAACAAGATTAACGCCTTCCCCCACCACTCCTTCATTTGGGAGGGTATTGACGACAGCGCGGTAATTGTCCATATGCCGCCGGAGGGCACATATAACAGCGAGGGCAGTCCTCTTTGCATAAGGGACGCTTACCGCAAATATAAAAACAAGGACACCGATTGCGCTCTCATACTATACGGTGTCGGCGACGGAGGCGGAGGGCCGGGCGAGGGGCATATCGAAGCTATACGGCGCAGTTCCAACCTCAACGGACTGAAGAAGGTTAAGCTTGCCCCTGCCATAGAATTTTTTGACAAACTCAAAGAAAAGGAATCTATTTTGCCCAAAGTGAAGGGTGAGTTATATCTGGAAACTCATCAGGGCACTTTGACCACTCAGGGCAAAAACAAGCTCTACAACCGCAAAATTGAAGCCGCTCTGAGGAATATCGAGCTGTTAGCGGCATATGCAAGCACTTTAGGCTATTCTTATCCGAAAGCGCAGCTAGACGAGATATGGAAAGAGGTGCTGCTCTACCAGTTCCACGACATCATCCCGGGGTCTTCCATCAACCGCGTATATGTGGAGAGCGTAGCGCGCTATGAGGAGATGCTGGCTTCGATAGACGCGCTGCAAAAAGAGGTTCTTGCCTTCTTGTCGAAGGGCAAAAAAGGCTTTAGCGTCATAAACACCCTTTACTTCCCGCGAAAGGAATATCTAAAAATCAACGGCAAGTGGCAGCTATTCCAGGCTCAGCCTTTTGCCTCGGCGCAATCTCTGCCTTGTGAGACGGCCTTTGCGGCGATGACTTGCGGACCGCGGTATATCGAAAGCGACAAATTGAGAGTATTTTTTAACCGTGATGGCTCCATAAGGGCTCTGTTCGAAAAGGAGACAAAGAAGAACTTTGCGGGAGAGTATCTCAATAAGCTGACCGTGTACAAGGACAAAAAGACATTCTATGACGCTTGGGATATTGACATCAACTACACAAAACGCATGAAGAGTTATTTCCACCTGGTGTCATTCGAGAATATAATCGACGGTCCCAAAGTAATTCGACGCAATAAATACAAATACAATAAATCCACGCTTACTCAAGACGTGGTGCTGACCTACAAGGGCGATACTGTGGAGTTTTTCACTGAAGTTAACTGGCAAGAATCTCACAAGATGCTACGCGCGGACTTCCGCCCATCGGTGTACTCTGACAAGGTAACATGCAACATTCAATGGGGCAATATCGAAAGAAGCACCCGTACCGATAACAAAATTGACTACGCTCAACACGAGGTTGCCGCGCATAAGTTTGTCTATCTCGACAATTCGTACGGCACGTTTGCCCTGCTCAACGACTGCAAATACGGTCACCGCGTAAAAGACGGGCTGATTAGCCTCAATCTGTTGCGTTCGCCGGACTATCCGGACAAAACCGCCGACATAGGCATTCACAACTTTGCATATTCAATCTACGCAAAGAGCGGCAAAGCGCTTCTCCATAAGGCTACTGAAGAAGCATATTCGTTCAACATACCTCTTGCGACATGCGAATACGCTATTAATCTCAACACCTTAATACAGTGCGACTGCGCTAATATCATTACCGAAACTGTCAAGCGCGCCGAAGACAGCGCGGATATCGTGTTGCGTATGTACGAAAGCGCAGGCACGGCCTCTACCGCCGCAATTAAGCTTGGCTTCGAGCATGGCGACGCTTACGAATGTGACATGCTGGAAAATAATCCCGTAGCGGTCAATCTTGGCGCGCTGCCTTTCAAGCCCTATGAGATAAAAACCATAATAATAAAGAGAAATCTTGAAGGAAAAAATGATGAATGATACAACAACGCTGAAACAAGCCTCTCTAGCGCCGCCGCTCAAACTCAAAGAAAGAATCAGCTATTCTTTGACCAATACCGGTCAGACAATGATTTATGCGCTGTTTACCAACTTTTTGCTGATGTATATGACCGACTACATGTTTAAGGGACGGGTTACTATATACACCCCGCAGCAGGTAGCCGCAATATCGGGTCTTATCATATCGATTGCCCGCATATTTGACGCCCTCAACGATCCTATCATGGGTCAAATCCTTGACCGCACAAAAACGCGTTGGGGAAAGTGCCGTCCGTATATGCTCTTCACCCCGATACCCCTTGCAATAATAACCGCGTTAGTGTTTATTCCCATTCCTCTAAAAGATAACGCGCTGATCGCATACGCCACAGTAATCTACATAATTTTCACTATGGCATACACCGCCAACGATATTCCCTTCTGGAGTATGTCAGCCGTAATGACCGACAACGAGAAGGATAGGGTCAAGGTGGTCACTCTGACCCGAATAATTGGAGGACTGGGCAGCGCGATTTGCATCGCAACCTTTTGGACCGCGAAGGGTTTTTTTGAAAAGCTTAATGTGAGCGATAACGCCAGTTTTTTCCTTGCCGCAATGGTGTTCACACTCTTTGGCACAGGGCTTATGCTTCAGGGCTTTTTCCACACCAAGGAACGCGCAAAAACAAGCGTAGCCAAGGAAAACTTTTTTGAAAATCTTAAATACATATTTAAGTGCCGTCCCCTGTTAATCAATCTTATCGCTGGCATGCTGGTATCAATAATGACTGTCGGCATGGTCGCGCTCACCACATACTTTGTCAAGTGGAACCTTAAAACGGTTTTTCCGGGCATGAGCTCGACAAGACTAATGAGCGTGTTCACTCCGATTGTCGGCTTCTTACCGGCAATCGCGACCTTCTTGGGTCTTATTTTTGCGCCGCTGCTTCTCAAAAAGTACGAGAAAAGAACCTTGCTTATTGCCTTTACCTCAGTAGGATTAATCGCCAATGTCATATCCTACTTTGTGGGCTACTCCAATATTTATATCTTCCTTATTGGTAGATTTTTTGGCTTTTTACCCATGGGCATATGGTCTTCAATCACTACGATTATGATAGGCGACAGCGTAGATTTGATTGAGTTCAAAACCGGCAGACGCATCGAGGGCACTTGTTTTTCTTTGCTGACCTTTATCGGCAAATTCCAAAACGGTGTTAATGTGGCGATAACCGGAGCCATTCTCGGGCTTTCGGGCTATAACGGAGAGCTTAACCACAAGCTTCCCGGCGTCAATCAGAGTCCCCAAACGCTGAAAGCTATTTTTATCATGGTCACCCTTGTGGCGGCGCTTGGCTATTTGCTGATGATAATTCCTTTCTTGTTTTATAATTTTAACAAAAAGCAGCATCAGGAAATCTTAGAGGTTCTTGCAATACGCCGCAAGGAAGCGGATGAGAAGGACTTAGAGGCGGCGCTTAAGGCGCAGAGCGCCGAATAGGCAATACAATAATTGATATTAATAACGGAGTATTGCCCGCAAGGCGATACTCCGCCTTTTTATGCCGGCGAATACTACCAAGCGCAACACTTGTAAAGCAAAAAGCACATATAAAATCAGCTGTATGATATTGTTGCCGCACAACTTTGCATCAGCGGCACAATTAATGAAACAAGCCAAAAGTGTTGCGCTTGATTTGACGAACACATTGCTCGTCGCTGACGCTAAGTAAGCGCTGACTGGCGCATGCATCTGTATGCGCTAATTAAATAGCTGGGCAAGCGCGTTAATCAGGTTGGGCGGATACAGTACTATCCCCAGTCTTTTGAAAAAATCGGTAACAGGAGCGCCTTCTCTTTTGATATTGTTGACGCATTGAATGGTAAGGCTGTCGATAACCCTTCGCTCATCCCAACCATCGGGGAGTTCTATCTCAAAGCGCACCTCCTGTCCCGCATCAATATCCACATAATTGTCCTTAAAACAAGACGCCAAGCCTTCAATATTGACCAACACATTCCGCGCAAAAACATTGCTTTTTACAACAATGTCAGCTATTGCGGAAGACACCTTTATATCTGTCGAAAACACAGGCTCTAAAAATAGCGCCTGCTTGTCCTTCACAAAAAGCTCTCTTTCGGACGCCACAAGCGTCCCTTTGCCGTCGTACATCTCTACTGCAAGATATAATTGCTTTTTTTGCTTTTTGTATTCATTATTAAGTTTAGTCGCGCCGACTTGTGTCACGGCGCGCGGCGCAATCTTCACTGTTTCTGATTTGCCCTCCATCTCCCGTCCGTCAAAGCTGAGTATCCGCTGTCTAATACGGTATTCAGTTTCTTTCTCGTTGTCATTAAGAACGAATATATTGATTGTATCCTTCTCTTTTTCAAGGTATAGCGCGGCGCTTGCGAAGAATTTTTTTGCGAAGTACTGCAAGGCCTTGTATGACTTTGTGTAATCTATTGACGCCCATGAGCTGACAGGCCAGCAGTCGTTATATTGCCAATACAGCGCGCCGTTAACGCGGTCAATAGCTTTTCTCCAACCCAGCACAGCTTTTTTGACGGCGTAAGCCTGAGTCAATCCGGATAGATACACCATATCCTCAAACTTCTCGGGGCATGCGTACTCTCTCATAAGGTAATAAAGCATTTTGCCGTTGCCGCCCGCGCATTTTTGATGCGCCAGCATGACAGAAGATTTTATGCTGTAGTCTTTTTTGTCCGCAAAGCTTTTGACTGCATGCATGGTGGGCAGAGCCTCAAGGCCGAATTCGCTCACAAAACGCGACTGCCTTTTTCTATAATACTCCGGCCGCCTCAGCCCGTGCCATACCTGCCAAAGATGCGTGTCACCATAATCATCGGAGGATGTATTGACGCAGAAAGCGCCGGAGCTTGGCGAGCCCGCCCAGTATGGCGTGATACCGTCGAACCGGTCGCATGCCGCTTTCAACTTCTTGTAGAAAAATATCTTTTGCGCTGCTTTGAGCTTTGTGCGGTAAAACCACAGCGCGCTCATCAGTTCTATTTCATTATTGCCGCACCACAGAGCGAGCGAGGCATGGTGACGCAATCTCTTGATGTTGTCCTCCGCCTCCCGCAATGCGTTATCCGAAAAAGCGCTGTCATAGAATGGATACGGGTAGCAAGCATAACAAAAATCCTGCCATACAAGTATGCCGTAACGGTCGCAAAGCTCATAGAACAAATCGCTTTCGTAGTATCCGCCGCCCCACACCCTCAGCATGTTCATATTGGCTTGTGCGGCGCTTTTGATATAAAACTCGATATCCTCGGGTCTTGTCCGGTTGACAAAACTGTCCGAAGGTATCCAGTTGGCGCCTTTTGCAAAGACTTTTTTGCCGTTGACGACAAAACAAAAATTACTGCCGTATTGGTCCTTGGCGGTGTCAAGCTCAATAGTTCGCAAGCCTATCTCCAAGACGCGTTTGTCTATTATTTCGTCGCTATTGGTCAATATGTATTCAGCAACATACAAAGGCTGCTCGCCCATTCCGTTGGGATACCATAGTTCGGGCTTTTCAATAATTACGCTGAAACAGCATTCATTGCCGTCTATATTTTTCTGCTCCTCAATGACGCTTCCCCGCGGGAGTATTATTCTCTGTATTATGCCGTCCGCCGTTCCCTTGACCCTTATTGCGGCGCTTAACGCAACCTTGCCTTGCTTGTGAGTCTGAGTTGTCCGTATGTCCTCTATCCGCGCCGAATACGCATCAATGCAAATATCCCCAACTATTCCCGAAAGCGGTAAGGACGGGCCCCAGTCCCAGCCAAAATGATACGCGGGCTTTCTAAGATGCTGTATACCGTCAAGCCCCATAAAATTAGTGACCAGCGGCTCCCTTTTGTTGAGCTCCTTAACATACTTGACAGGGGACAAAAAGCGTATCTCAATGCTGTTAAGCCCTGCGCAAAGCAATTCTTTGATATCAATTCGATACGACTGATAAGCGTTGCTCGCCGTTGCAGCCTCTTCGCCGTTAATGCTTATTGCGCACAAAGTATCCAGACCGTTGGCGCATAGCTCTATGTAATCCGCCTCGAGTACCGCTTTGTCCAAAAAGAATTCTCTGCTGTACACACAGTCCTTATCGGCAATCCAATGCGCGCTCTTCTCGTTAAGCGCGACAAAAGGGTCGGCAATATATCCTCCGCGCAATAGATCGAGATAATTGCAGCCGGGGACCTTCGCATTATACTCTTTATCCTCGCAAAACAGCTTCCATTCACCTTTTAAGTCTATAATCATAAATACCGCCTCACTAATATTTTACCATATATTTACCAGTATCAAGCCATAAGATTAAACGCTGATTATTTATTAATACTAATTTTGACATCAACAGCACAATTAAGGAGGAAACATGAAAAAGAAGCTCAAAATGAAAGCGCTGATTAGAGCCTACCACGACACATCCTTTGATCCCAATGGCAGTTATACGGGCAAGCCGAAAGGTAAAGAAAAGCCCGTACAGGACGCAGACGACTTGTAAAAAGGCTGTCCTTTAAGGACAGCCTTTCTGCTCGTTGTGTATGCCGCTTAACGGCACTGCTTTGATAACATGCTCATAATACAGACAACACGGATATTAAAATATGCCGTTGTCTTCTCTGTCCGGACTATTTTGCTCGGGACTCTCAAGCGCGCCCGCACTGGGGGGCTGTGTACCGGCGTCTCCGTTGGAGTCGCTGAAGATTCCGTCGTCGCTAGTCCCTGCGGCGGTGCCGCCATCCCCTTGCACCTTGTTCATTCCGCTGATTTCAATGTAGTACTTCGCAAAGGTTAATTGAATATAAGGAATCAGATATATGTATATTAAGAAAAGTGTGAAAGGCGCTAAGATGAACCACAGAATGAAAGATAGCCCGAGTACAAAGAACTCGAACTTTCTTCCCTTCATCAGCTCTGCGCTGCGCTTCATCGCATCTCTGTAGGTCGCATCCGGATTCTCCGCAAAGGCAAAACCTATCTGCGAATACTTAAACGCAAGTATAATGCCCGGTATGATAAGGCAAATAAAGCCTAAAAATACATATAATGTTACTAAAATTGTTGCCTTAATTCTCTCCGCCATGTACGAACCGCTTTTGTAGCCTTGGAAGACATCTTTTACTTCAGCGCCGCCGTGCTCTGCGAAATTGAGAAAGAACACCATCAATCCGAAATTAAGCGGCATCATCAATACGGATATCGCGATAGATACAAGCCCCCATATCGCATTAATTCCAATGCCCGCATATTCTCTTATCAAGCCGCTGATAAGGCTGAACACGCCGCTGATACCGATGACTATCAATACAGGAAGAAAGGCGGAAAACACTTTCCCTTTCAGCGCTTGTTTTGCAGATAGTTTCAACTCTTTTCTTGTCATAATTCCCTCCAAATTTTGGTATTTTTTTTATTATAACATATTGTATACAAAAGGTTTCCGCATTATTTACAAAAAACACTTCTTTTTTTGAAAATTTTGCCGCCTTAGAGCTGCTTTCGGTGCAGCCTCCAGAGCTTACTCCGCTCTAATCAAAAAAATACTGCGCCGCCAACATCCGCCGCATTGCCCAAAAGCTCTCTCGCGTATCGATTGCGCAGTATTGTATAAGGCTCTGTTATGGATTTCAGTTTTTTTGCCTTTGCATTGCCATAACAAGCACGGCCTTTTGAGCGTGCAGTCTGTTTTCGGCCTCTTCGAATATCTCCGCTGCGTGCTTATCCATTACCTCGGCGGTTATTTCCTCGCCCCTATGGGCAGGGAGACAATGCAGCACCATGGCATCGGGCTTTGCCTCTTTCATTACTTCGCTGTTAATCTGATATCCTTTGAACACTTCTTTGCGCAGTGCCGCCTCCGCCTCCTGCCCCATGCTTGCCCAAACATCGGTATACAAAACATCGGCGTCCTTCGCCGCGGCAAGCACATCGCGGTATATTGTGAGCAATCCGCTTTCCGTCCCCCATGCCACCAGCTTCGCATCAGGCTCGTAGCCCTCCGGGCAAGCGATTGTCATCTTTATACCTAGCCTGACACAGCCGACAATAAGCGAATTCGCCATATTATTGCCGTCGCCTATGTAGCAAAGTTTCAAGTCCTTGAAGGTTTTTTTGTATTCTCTTATTGTCATCAGGTCAGCAAGCACCTGACAGGGATGGCAATAGTCAGTCAGACCGTTGATAACCGGTATCTCGCTGTGCTCTGCAAGCAGCTCCACCTCGCTCTGGTCAAAAGTCCTTATCATTATCGCCTGAACATATCTGCTGAGAACCTTTGCCGTATCTTCGATAGGCTCGCCCCGCCTGAGCTGTATCTCATTGCCGCTCAAAAACAGCGCGTAACCGCCCAACTGATACATCCCTGCTTCGAATGATACGCGGGTTCGGGTCGATGCCTTGGAAAAAATCATGGCAAGCGTCTTGCCCTCAAGCCTTCTGTGGGGAAGGTCATGCTTGTACTCATACTTAAGCTGATCGGCAAGGTTGAGTATATCCAGTATCTCCTCTTTTGTCAGATCCGCAAGCTTTGTCAAATGCTTCATTGCAACACCTCTTTCAATATTTCTATGCCTTTACCTATTTCCTTATAAGTTATGTTAAGCGGGGGAAGCAAGCGCAACTTGTCCTTCGCGGTCAAAACCAACAGCCCTTTGCCAATGCACTCCAGCACTAATTGTTTTGCGTCACCCTCCACCTCGATGCCTAACATCAGCCCCATGCCGCTTACTGACTTGACCTTGCCGCATTTTTTGAGCTGTCTTTTGATATATTTGCCCTTAGCGGCGACGCTTCGCAGCAATCTATCAGTAAGCCTCTGAATAACATTGACAGCGCCGGCGGCGCAGACAAGATTGGCGCCGAAGGTGGAGCCGTGAGCGCCCTCTGCAAGCGCCTCGGCGCATTTTGATGAAAAAAGAGTAGCGCCTATGGGGAGTCCGCCGCCTAGACCTTTGGCTGTCGTCATAATATCGGGCACGATGCCGTAATGCATATACGCATAGAGAGCGCCCGTCCTGCCGTTGCCCGTCTGAACCTCGTCAACAATAAGCAGAATATCTCTTTCTGCGCAGAGCAAGGCTAGCTCTTTTACCAGACTTTTGTCAAGCACATTGACACCGCCCTCGCCTTGAATCAACTCGATTAGTACCGCGCATGTTTTGTCGCTTACCTTTGAGCGTATATCGTTAATGCTCTCATCGGCATACACAAAACCCTCTAAAAAGGGAAAAAACCAGTTATGAAAACTCTCTTGTCCGGTTGCGGTGATTGTCGCCAGCGTGCGGCCGTGGAAAGAATGACTGAGCGTTATTATCTCGTAGCGTCCCTTACCGTACTTGTCAAAGGAGTATTTACGCGCGGCTTTTATGGCGCACTCGTTGGCCTCAGCGCCCGAATTGGAAAAAAATACCTTGTCAAAGCCTGTTTTGCCGCACAATAGCTTCGCAAGCTCCACTCCCGGCTGACTATAATACAGGTTGCTCGTATGCGCCAGCCGTTTTGCCTGCTCGGCAACCGCCTTCGCCCATTTTTTGTCTCCCGCGCCAAAGGTGTTGACGGCGATTCCCCCGCCAAAATCAACATACTCCTTGCCCTCGCCTGTCATTACTGCGCCCTTGCCCGAGTCAAGCTGCACATTGTAGCGCTTATATGTGTTGGCGATATATTTCTTATCCGCCTCTTTTACAGATTGATTGCTCATTGCCGCTTCAGTTGTAGAACATCGTGCCGATACCCTCATCGCTA
>CAYTUT010000017.1:0-16194 GCA_964441295.1 uncultured Christensenellaceae bacterium
GCATACGCACTATACAGGATGCGGCAGACTTTATCGGCCTCGGCTGCTCCCGTATCGGCACCAGCGCAATAGTGGCGCTTGTCAAAAGCGGCGCAATAAACTCGGATTACTAAGGTAAGGCAACCATAGAATAATACCAATATCGTTTAGAACCAAAACAAATAAAATGCTATTACTTCTTTTGAATCAAAATAGCAAAGCACTTTTAATTTTTTTGAACCGCAACAGTGGTAAGACTGCTATGCCCTTTTGACTAGAATAACAAAAATACTTTAACTGTTTTGAACCACAATGGAAAAATACTACTATGCCGTTATGAACCGCAACAGTAAAAATGCTACTATGCCGTTGTGAATAATAATAACAAAATACTACTATTTCTTACAAATAAAAACTCCTGCCAAAACAGGAGTTTTTTAATTTAGTCAAGTTTGACTTGCCTTTTTGTTTCGTGTTATCTTAATAGCTCTTTCTTGCTGTGTACTTGGTGTGGAGAATTTTATGCGCCTTATGGCTGTTGGGCTCGCCCAAAAACTCTTTGTACAACTCTTTGACAGCAGGATTGTTATGTGACTTTCTCAAAGGCATTTTCTTATCGCTGTCATACACTATCTCCGCTCTCTTTCCCTTAATGTCCATGTTATTGCGCTCAAAAGCAGTCTTGATAGGTTGTCCTCCTCCGTTGATACAGCCGCCCGGGCAGCTCATTATCTCCACAAAGTGATAGTCGCACTTTCCTTCCTTAATCATATCCATAATCTTCCTTGCATTCGCAAGTCCGGAAGTAACCGCTACCTTGACATCAATCCCTGCAATATTGTAAGTAGCCTCTCTTATGCCTTCGATACCTCTTACCTCGGTAAAGTCAACGGGACCTGCCTCATTGCCAGTCAATACTTCGACAACGGTACGAAGCGCCGCTTCCATAACACCGCCCGTAACGCCGAATATAAGACCTGCGCCCGAACCAATACCAAATGGAGCGTCGAATTTTTCTTCAGGAAGCTCGTTGAAGAGCAAACCTTGTCTCTTAATCAGCTTGGCAAGTTCTCTTGTAGTCAACACCGCATCAATATCGGGTACGCCGGCTGCATTTTGATTGCCGCGGTTCTTCTCGAATTTTTTCGCTGTGCAAGGCATAATTGACACGACATACATGTCATTCGGGTCAATGCCCATCTTCTCTGCGAAATATGTCTTGGCTATAGCGCCGTACATCTGCTGGGGTGATTTGCATGTCGAAAGATTAGGTATCTGGTCGGGATAATTGTGCTCGACGAACTTAATCCAAGCGGGAGAACAGCTGGTCAGAATGGGCAATGTGCCGCCGTTCTTGAGTCTGTTGAGGAATTCTGTTCCTTCTTCAAGTATTGTGAGATCTGCTGTGAAGTCCACATCGAACACCTGCTTGAAGCCCAGTCTTCTGAGCGCCGCTACCATCTTACCTTCCACATTGCTGCCGACAGGCGCGCCGAACTCTTCTCCGAGACCGATTCTAACAGCCGGAGCGGTAGCTACTATGACATACTTTTTGGGGTCTGCAAGCGCCGTGAGCACATCGTCAATTTCTTCTCTTTCTCTCAGCGCCCCGGTAGGACATACATTGATGCACTGTCCGCAGCCTACGCAAGGAACATCCATAAGATCCTTTTCGAATGCGCAGCCGATGTGAGTGTCAAATCCACGCGCGTTAGCGCCTATTACGGATACTGATTGATATTGCTCGCAAGCTGCGATACAGCGGCGGCAAAGTATGCACTTGTTGTTATCTCTGATAAGGTACGGAGTAGAAGAGTCAAGAGGATAATCTATTGATTTGCCCTCGAATTTTTGCGCATTGCAGCCGTACTCAAGGGACAATTCTTGCAATTCGCAGTTTTGACTCCTTGCGCAGGACAGACAGTTCTTGTCATGATCAGAAAGTATCAGCTCAAGTGTCATCTTGCGGCTGTCTAATACCTTCTTAGAGTTGGTTGTAACTTCCATTCCCTCGCTTACCGGGAACACGCACGAAGCGACAAGCGACCTTGCGCCCTTAACCTCAACCACGCATATCCTGCACGCGCCTATAGCGTTGATATCTCTAAGGTAGCACAGAGTGGGTATCTTTATTCCTATTGACTTTGCGGCATCCAACACGGTGGTCCCTTGCGGAACGCTGACAGGCATGCCGTTAATCTTCAAATTAACCATTTTTGTTTCCATATTAACCTCCTATTCCTTGATAATTGCCTTAAAGGAACAACTATCCATACAAACTCCGCATTTTATACACTTTTCTTGATCAATAACATGCAATTCTTTTACTTTGCCGCTGATTGCGCCGACAGGACATACCCTTGCGCACTTTGTGCAGCCTTTGCATGCGTCCGTAATGTAATATTTCATGAGCCCCTTGCACACATGCGCCGGACATTTTTTGTCAACTATATGCGCTAAGTACTCATCGCGGAAGTATCTTAGGGTGGACAACACGGGATTCGGAGCGGTCTGGCCAAGTCCGCAGAGCGAATTGTCCTTTATGTAATAGCAAAGCTTTTCCATCTTATCAATATCCTCAAGTGTGCCCTTGCCCTGGGTTATTTTGTCGAGCATCTCGAGAAGTCTTCTTGTACCGATGCGGCAGGGAGTACACTTGCCGCAAGACTCTTCCACTGTGAATTCAAGGAAGAACTTTGCTATGTCGACCATGCAGTTATCCTCATCCATAACTATCATACCGCCGCTGCCCATCATGGAGCCTATTGCAATAAGATTGTCATAATCTATAGGAATATCAAAATGCTCGTTAGGAATACAACCGCCCGAAGGACCGCCCGTCTGAGCCGCCTTAAACTTCTTGCCGTTGGGTATACCGCCGCCTATCTCCTCGATAACCTCTCTCAATGTGGTTCCCATAGGTATCTCTACGAGTCCCGTATTGACAATCTTGCCGCCGAGGGCGAATACCTTGGTGCCCTTCGACTTCTCGGTGCCCATTGATGCGAACCAGTCGGCGCCTTTGATAATAATCTGAGGTATATTGGCAAAGGTCTCTACATTGTTGAGCAATGTAGGCTTGCCGAACAAGCCCTTAATCGCGGGGAACGGAGGACGGGGTCTAGGCTCGCCGCGGTTGCCCTCGATAGAGGTCATCAGCGCAGTTTCCTCGCCGCACACGAATGCGCCGGCGCCGAGGCGGATCTCAAGGTCAAAGTCAAAGCCTGTGCCTAGTATGTTATTGCCCAAAAGTCCGTATTCCTTAGCCTGCTTCAGCGCTATTAAGCACCTTTCTACCGCGATAGGATACTCAGCCCTTACATAGATGTAGCCCTTGTTTGCTCCGACTGCGTAGCCTGCAATCGCCATTGCCTCAAGCACCGCATGAGGATCTCCCTCAAGCACGGACCTGTCCATGAAAGCGCCGGGGTCACCCTCGTCCGCGTTAACGCATACGTACTTTTCATCTCCGGGAGCGTCCTTAGTGAATTGCCACTTGAGCCCCGTGGGGAAGCCGCCGCCGCCTCTTCCGCGGAGACCTGACTTCTTGATTATGTCCACAACTTCCTGACGGGATAACTCGGTAAGACATTTAATTAACGCCTGATAGCCGTCATATGCGATATACTCGTCAATATTTTCGGGATTGATTACACCGCAATTTCTCAAAGCGACACGGGTCTGCTTCTTGTAAAAATTGGTGTCAGACAATGCCTTAACGGCGATGTTCTGTTCTACCTCTTTGTGCAGAAGGCGTGTAACAAGTCTGCCCTTAATAATGTGCTCTTCCACGATCTCTGCAGCGTCCTCAACCTTAACATTGCTGTAAAACGCGCCCTCTGGGTACACTATAACTACGGGACCAGCCGCGCATAAACCAAAACAGCCGGTCATTATAGTCTGAACATCTTTATCTAAGTTTTTCTCTTTCAGCAGCATTTCGAACTTCTCAATAATAGCCTTGCTATTGTTGGAAGTGCAGCCTGTGCCGCCGCATACCAAAATGTGACTTCTAAACATACTTTCCTCCTTACTCGTTGCTGATTAAATACTCGGTGACGATATTGCCGTTAACAATATGCTCCGCCATTATTCTCTTAGCCTTGTCAACATCTACCTTGATGTAGGTAACCTTCTCTTGACCGGGAACATATACCTCAACGATTGGCTCGAGCTTGCACATACCCAAACAGCCCGAACGCGTAACCTTAACATTCTTAAGATTCCTTGTGGCAACTTCGTCAATCATCGCGCCGAATACGGGGCGCGCGCCCGCCGCTATACCGCAAGTAGCCATACCGACAACAACTCTTACATCGTTGACCTGACTGCTGTCGCGGGTTATTATTTCTGCCTGCATTTTATCTCTCAAAGCCATTATTTCGGCAATTGTTTTCATATAACCACTCCTCCATTAATTGATAAAATATTTTCTTTAATCATTTCCTTCAAAAACTGCAGCACCTCGCTCTCGTCTATCGATATGTTGCCAAGCTGCGCCTTTACTTCTCTAGTGTCCAAGACGAATTTTTCTCCGTCAAGACTGTAACTGAATATGTAATCTATACTGCAATTCGAGGCAATAAGCGTTATCATCGTGTCCTCAAGGCTTCCTAGCGGCGCTCTGTCGATATGCTCCTTGCCGAAGCTTGCCGTAACCGTTGTGCCTGTCTTTTGCTTTGATTCGATTACGAATCTTCCCCCTGCCTGCTCCGCCGCCATTTTGAATAACGGTATGCCCATTCCGACTTTCCGCGTTGTCCTAGTCGTTACAAACGGGTCAACAACTTTCTTGAGGAAGTCCTCGCTCATCCCGCAGCCGTTGTCCTTAATTGCAATCGTAATCACATCTAGGTCGACCGATACGGATATCTCTAAGAGCGTTGCGCCCGCCTTGACCGAGTTTTCGGCAATATCAAGGATGTTAAGCGATAATTCGCGCATTTTATTACATGTATTTGTCGATTATGCCGGCAGCGTCATCCGGTACGAGTTTGCCGTACACATGCTCATTAACGGTCAACACTGGAGCCAGTCCGCAACAGCCTATACAGCGTGTTGACACAAGTGAAAACTTGCGGTCAGCAGTACATTCTCCGTCTGAGATACCAATCTTTTTCTTGCAGGCATCGAACAAATCGCCCGCTCCCTTAACATAACACGCCGTGCCCAAACATACGCTGATTAGATACTTGCCGCGCGGATTAAGCGTAAACTGTGAATAGAATGTAACCGTGCCAAAAACCTTCTCCAACGGTACATTGAGCTCCTCCGCTACTATCTTCTGCACCTCGATAGGCAAATAACCGTATATTCCTTGCGCAGTCTGCAGCGCAGGCATAAGGCTACCTTCCCAGGTCTTGATAGATGCGAGCTCTTTTCTCAGTTTTGCTTCCTGTTCGGCAGTACCCTCGAAGGGCACCTTTGTCAATTTGATTTCTGCCATAAACTCCTCCTACCCTAATTAATTTTCGTGTGTAAAAATGACTTTACTAAATTTTTAACAATTATAACATACATTTGGTATTTTGCCAACAATTTTTGTTAAAAAAATAATTAATTGCCCTCATCGCAAGCCCTGTTCGAGCCGTACAAAAAAATAAGTGCTGATAAAATCTAGGGAATTGTTTTTATCAGCATTTTTATATGTTTATGAAATAAAAAAATCTATTTTTTGTTGAGAGCCTGTATGAGCGCCTTGGCCGAACACTCAGGCAGCTCCAAGACGCTTCCTTTAATTTCCTGCAGGGTATGCGCGTCCGAGCCGATGATTACATTATGCGTTTCGCCGTACAGCTCAATATACATCGGGTCGGCGCTTTTGGACAACTCCACCGCGCAAAACTCCTCGGTCACTGCGCCGAGCGTAGTAAGGATACTATTGGCGTCCCGATCAATATGCGCCGGCACCGCCGCGCCGCCATGCTCTCTTACTCTTTGCGCCAACTCGCTGACTCTGATTTTGGCAGAGGCAAGCAACAACCTTTCCTCACAGGCGATTACCTCGTTGTCATCGTTGAATACGAGTTGATTACCGAATATTTCGGGGCGGTTGTCAATATCCAAAAAATCAAGGGTGTCATAAAATGCCCTTAACCCCTCAAAAGTTTCAAACAGGCACAAAATGTGGATATCTTCCTCCGTCTGGAGCTCCATTGCCGGCACCACCGTAACGCCGTACTCCTTGCCCGCCCGCAAAGCGACCTCCACATTGTCAATGCTGTTGTGGTCTGCGACCGCTATCATATCTATGCCGTTTATCTTTGCAAAGCCGCAGATATTGACGGGGGTCATATTGTCTTCCGCGCAAGGTGATAATGCGCTATGGATATGCAGGTCGTAATTGATTTTCATCCGAACACCTTAAGCACCGCGGCGAACACATCGAGGTCGGTCTCAACGATATTTATGCCCGTCTCGCGCGCTTTTGTCCTCAGCGCTTCGTCCGCCTTTGCGCCTTCGCAAAGCACCACGAGAGCCACTTCGGCAAGCGCTGCGACCCCTGCCACATTGATGTTGCCAATAACTGTGAACCAGCAGCATCCGCTAGGCGCCTTGCCCATAACATGGCTCAAAAAATCGCCGCAATAACCTGTGGTTATTGTGCTTTCGCTCGAAATATTGACTATATTTGCGTTAAGCAGTTCAACTATCTTTTGCGTTTTCATTATTCACCTTCGGGCATTTGGTGTCAGGAGCAATCTCTCCGTTGACCAAGTCCTCGCTAAAAGCCCTGCAGCTGGGAGCGCCGCACTCACCGCAGTCGATTAAAGGCAACAGCTCAAGGCGCTTGTCAATCTCTATCAGCTTGTTCAATGCCGCCATTCTATCCTCGTCCAATCTGTACACATCTTTGAACTCGGGCTCCTTCTCCCACATATAGAAATCCAGACTCTTGCCCTGGTCTGCAAGATTGTTGCATTTTCCATTCGGCAGTTTCTTTCTCAATGCTCTCAAGCGCGCTTTGGCCACAAAGGGATTCTCTATGTTAAGTACGCCCCCGACACAGCCGCTTATGCAAGCGTTGAGCTCGATGAAATCCACATCGCGAAGGGTGTTATCTTCTAGCGCTTTGAGCACGTTGTTGACATTCTCAACGCCGTCCGCCGCGAGATATTTGTCCTTGTACAACGATGCCGCCTCCCCGCCGCTGCTTGCCCATTGCATACCCTCTACACCCAGCTTTGACAGGGGCTTGATTTTGTCAGGCTTAAGACTGCTCATTGCGGATAAGAGCCTCAGATACACATCGCTGACAGCCAATACACCCTCCACAATGGGCGTCTTTAATCCCAATCCGGTCTTTAGCGCAAACACTTTTGCCGGGCAAGGAGATATGAAAAATATTCCGATATCTTCGGGCTTTATCCCCGACGCAAGCGCTTTCTCGCGGGCGAGCTTAGCCGCGATGTCAACAGGCGCCAGCAGATTAAGCAGATGAGGCTTGAGATGCTTGTACCTCACCATAATAAGCTCAAGCACGGCAGGACATGCAGTGCTTATGACAGGCTTTCTGATATGACCTTTGTCCAGCAGAATCTTGGTAGCGGCAGAGCTGAGCTCGGCGCCGCGACCTACCTCGAATACATCATGAAAGCCTATCTCCAACAATCCGTTGAGTATATAGTTGATATCCGTCAAGTTATTGAATTGTCCGTATAGCGACGGCGCGGGAAGAGCTATGCGGTACTTGTAATTGTATATGGTGTCAAAGGGATCATAGGATGCCTTTTTGGCATGATGAGGACACAGTCTGATACATTCGCCGCAGCCAATGCACCTTTCGTACAATACCTTAGCTTTGCCGTTTCTTACCCGTATCGCCTCTGTCGGGCATCTTTTCATGCATGTTACGCATCCCTTACACTTTTCAGGGTCTAGCGTAACAGTATGAAGACTCTTGCTTTCTATATCCATAATTACCTCTTAACAACTCCTTATGCGCCTTTAGCCTCGGTATTCTCGGCAAAATACACTGTTATTTTGACCTTGGTACCCTTGCCTACCTCACTCTCGATATGGAATTCGTCGCTGTATTTTTTCATATTCGGCAAGCCCATTCCGGCGCCGAACCCGAGCGCCCGTATTTCTTCGGGCGCCGTGCTGTAACCGGGCTTCATCGCAAGGTCAATATCCTCTATCCCCTTGCCGCTGTCAACAAGCTGTACTTCTATGCGGTCAAGATAGATATCGGCTATCGCTCTCCCTCCGCCGGCGTGAATCACCATGTTTATCTCGCCCTCGTACATTGCAATAGCAACGCGCCTTACATCCTCAGAGCGTATGCCTAACTGCTTGAGATGCTTTTTGATTTCGTCGGAGGCGGTGCCTGCGGAGGCAAAGTTGCCCCCCGCGACCTCATACTCCAGATGAATTCCTCTCTCCACTAGTTGCCTGCCTTGAGCCCTTCTGAGTAAAGCTTGCCGCAAGACGGGAACATCCTCTCATCCGTGCATATTATTACTATTCCTTTGCTTTCGGCAAGACCTACCATAACGGCGTCAGGCCGCTTGCCTCTTACCAAAACGACGCATTTCATATCCATCATCTCAGCGGTCCTTATTACCTGGGGATTGCATAGACCCGTAACAAGAACAGCCTGATCCTTTACAAAAGCAAGCACATCGCTCATCATATCCGACGCACATGCCGAGTGCACCTCCGTGTGTGCTTTGTCCGAGCAACATATTATTTCGCCTGCAAGTATATCCGCTATTTCTCCAATTTTCATAATTCCTCCGCGATTCTATGTTAATTATACAACATGTAGACCGCCTTAATCAAGCTAACAAAATAAAAAACGGTTTTGGCAAAAAGCTTTTAACATGGTAGATTAATCCATAATCAAAAAGTCCGGACATGCATCCAACTCGATAGCAACTACGCAAAATAAATGGTTTTTTTACCTGCTAAACGGTATAATCTGCTCCAAAAAGCAACCCTTGTAATTACAAACTACTTTCATGCCTTTTGACGAGGCGCTAGAAAGTAAGATATGGGCTTTTCAAACGACAAAGTTGTTACCCGCGCAAAATCGCAATAGCGCGATTTGTCGGCGCTTCATTCAAATTATCATATGCTTGTCTTTGATGATGCTAAAATAATCGAGAGTATTATATAAGCAGTCCCGTCTTATTGTAACAAACACATCTTTGGTTGTTTTTATGAGCTTTGCAAACATTTCAGCTGCCCCGCCGCCCATAAGCTCTAATGGACCGATATCGTCAATAAAAGCGATTTGGGCTGCATTTTCCAATAGGGATTCGTAGATAGCTGTCATCAGCTCCAAACCTTGCCGCGAAAAACTATAGTCTCTATATCGCTCCTGCTCTTCCCAGTCCACAGGCAAACGGTCGCATAGCCTTGAAAAAGGAAGGGAAGAATTGTTGCTAAGCCAGAGAATATTCTGCCCAATGTACTGGTTAGCCTCATATGCCTTTACGAGAAGATAACCGTCCATGTTTTTTTTGTCTATAAATAATTCAGATAATCTGGCTGTTTTGCCGCTGCCGATTTCTCCAGTTATAATGAAAATCACTAGAGTAAAAGCGTTGCCGCAATATCAAGCGCTACCAGCGCAGTGAGATGAACCGGTAAAGCTTTGCCATTAAGTAATCTATCATAAATACTCTCACTCGACCGTCTTGTTTTCGTAAAATCTCTAATCTTAAGAAAGGTAAAAATGACTGCGGCATTAATTATACTTTCTTTAACGCAAAAGGAAATCAGCTTAACCGAATCGGCAAGCGGTGAAATATCAAACATCCATTGCGGAACCATCAGCAAATACAAAAGATATAGACCACGCCATATTATGGAGGCTCCGATCGCCTGCACAAAGCAATATTTGGAGAAATTTTTGAGCATGGTTAATACTAAAAACACCCCTACGGCTTCAAGCAAAATTGAGACTGCGGGATTGAGCACACGATCAATTCTTATACCAGGGACAAATAGATTAAGCAGCTTTACGCTTGCTGCAAACAGCGCGCCAAAGAGCACAGCATACGCTTTCCCCGTTTTTGTATACATTCTCTCCATGAAAAAGTATGCCGCGGGAAACCAGATAATCCATCCGATACTTATCGGCAGTAGATGCAAAAGATACCCTGCGGTCGCTTCAAATAGCCCCCAGAGCGCACTCCAAAAAAGTACATGGACTACGAATTTTGATTTTCTTCCTCTCATAAAGAAATATATTCGTATAAGGCATATTTTATCACCTTGTCAATATAGATTTTGCTGCTTCGGTTATCTCCTCATAACAGGTGCAACGACAGACATTTGATTGCAGCCATTCGGCTAGAATTGTGTCATCAGCATTAGAGTAGTTGATTGAAAGGGAATGGCATACCATCAAAAAACCTGAGGTGCAGTATCCGCACTGAAAAGCGTTCTTCTCCACGAAAGCTGCCTGCACGGGCGCGTCCTTCAACCCCTCAACCGTAAGTATTTTGCGTCCCACCGCTTCTACGGCTAGCATAAGGCAGGATTTTATCGGCATATTGTCGACTAACACGGTACAGGCGCCGCAATCACCGTTTTCGCAGCCGGGCTTTGCTCCTGTAAGTCCAAGTCTATTCCTCAAAACATATAGCAAGGTCTCAGAGGGATTAACTTCTGTGCTCCTTACCTCATTGTTCACGTTAAGTTTTATTTTGGATACGCCGATATATTTGGTCATCTGCTCAAATCTCCTTAATGGTAGTTGCTAATAGCTTTCTCAATACAAATTGTCTGAATGTATTGGACCCGGATTTGTCTTCCAAAATATAATCAGGCAGATTGCTTAGAATTTGTCCAAAATCTCTGTTAATATCGAAATTCCCATTGTTAATTATCCGCTCAATGTTTTCGGAGCGAAATGGATATTCGACAAGTCCGCTTAACGCTATTCTAAGCTTTTCTTGGTATCTCATTGCGGCTATTGTAACAAGCGGATAATCTATTTTTTCCATCTTGATTTCTTTTCGATGAAACCACGGAGCGCATGCGTAGCTTCTCGCAACCGAAAAGCCCTCCACTAGTTGTCCGTACTCAAGCATCGGTTTTTTGCAGAAAAATTCCTTTGCACCTATGTTTTTGACACCATTGTTATCCCTGACATACACTTCGGCATCAGAAAGCATTAATGGCAAAATTCCCTCCTTGTATTTTATACTGCCCATAACATTGCCGCCAATCGTTATTTTGCATTGTATAGTGTGATCAGCAATGCGCTTGACGGTGTTGCCGAGTAAAGGAAAAATATTGGACTCGGTTATTTTGTTGAGCTCAACCGCCGCGCCGATGTATATTCTATCTTTATCCGTTCCCAGATTGTTACATTCGGTGATGCCCTTGATGTCAATAACAGAGCCAAAATGCATGTTGCCTACACGGGCACGGCTGATAATCTCGGTGCCCCCGCTAAAATATACGGGAGATTTGTTCTCTGCTTTAAGAGAGCAAAATAAGTTGACCGCCTCAATTGAAGTCGATGGCTTGTAATAGTCAAATTCAAATGGAATCACGGCTTAGCTCCTTTTAATTTCCATATTGCTTCAGCGTCAATCGGCATTATGTCAATTTCGCATTTTGCAGCTGCGGATAATGCGTTGGCAAGTGCCGCATGTATGCCGATTATTCCGTGTTCGCCGAAAGCTCTCGTGCCGTACGGTGACTCATTATTAGGAGTCTCTACGAATTCCACTATATATTGGGGAGCATCGTCCTCTTTATGGTACACTTTATATGTTCTCAACGAGGTATTGTCCGTCCTGCCTGAGTCATATACAAATTTTTCTCTGCTGCCTATCCCGAGTCCCATGCTCATACCGCCTTTTACTATGCCAATATCTATGCCCGGATTAAGCGATTTGCCTATATCCAATACTGTCACGGCCTTCAATATCCTGTATTCGTGACTCTTCTTGTCATATTCTACTTCCACAGCCTGCGCGCCCGGCGTCCACTCATTCCCGGGCTTGCCCTTGCCGCTGTCCTCGGCAAGCTTTGTCAAGTGATTGAGTCCAAAACCGCCTCTTCCAATAATTTGTCCTCCAAAATTGTTGCCGTCGGCATATTTCAGCCCGTGTACCAGATCTTGAAATCCAATAAAAAATTCGGGATTGTGTTTTACAAAAACCCTTTCGTTCTCTATGTCTAAATCTTCAACGGGACATCTTAACGCAGTCGAGGCAAGCGTCTTTAGTTGACTAATCGCATCCTCTGCAGCGTTGACTACAGCTCTTCCTGCAAGATAGTTAGTAAGACTTGCAACTGTCTTCCAGTGCTCGGGACTGCTTTCCGTACGCACATCAATATTAACATTCACTCTGTCCGGATTCATCCTTAATTTCTCTGCAAGTATCTGAGCAAGGCGGGTCTTTGAGGCCTGTCCGAACTCCACAACTCCGGTAATCAAGTTAACTCCTCCGTCAGAATTAAATGTGATCACGGCGCCAGATACTGCATCTGATGGAGTATTTGTTGTTTTCCAAAAGGTGCTGATTCCCTTAGCAATTATCTTATCGCCGCATTCTACCGTTCTGTTGTCTTCTCTCCAATCAATTAATTTCTTTAGCTTTATAAGGCATACTTCAAGGTTTCCCAGGCTGTTTTCGTTGAGTTTCAACTGTGTGGGGGTAAAATTGCCGTATCTAATACAGTTTTTCAATCTTAGCTCAAGGGGATCGATGGATGCCCTTTTTGCCAGCCTGTCCATCACTCTTTCTATGCAAAAGGTGTAAGACTCGTGTCCGAAGCCTCTGTATGCCGTTGCATAAGGGTGGTTGGTATATACCGACATACTATCGCAGTATAAATTCTCTATATTATAAGGACCTGTTCCGTCTACTGCCAGCGCCTGCGCAATCTTTGGCGCGATATCGCTGTACGCCCCGCTGTCCAGGAGGTACACCATTTGTGCAGCCTTAATATAACCATTCTTGTCAATACCTATTTTTACTGTTGCCTCAAGCCCCATACGGCATGGCGCGCATACAATATCCTGCTCCCTCATATATGCAAGTTTCACTGCTCTGCCGTTGACCGAGTATGAGGCAATATACGCAAGAATCTCTTGCTGTACGGCGGATTTTCCGCCAAAACCTCCTCCGACGAGCGGAGCATGAACCCTGATTTTGCCCTCTTCTATCTTAAATATTTTGCTTAGCTGCTGTTTTACTGAAAAGGGCGACTGAGAAGATGTAATGATATTCACCCTAGTGTCAGGCATTATCTCGCATATTGAGCACCTGGTTTCCATCGCAATATGGTCTGATTGCGGTAGAGCAAATCTCACCTCTTCAATGTAGTCTGACTCCCTGAAGCCTTTGTCAATGTCACCTTTGCGTATTTTCACCTTGTTCGAAATATTTGCTCCCTTTTGCGGGCTTATATCATCCATCGCTTTTTCGTATTCTTCAACCTTATGAATGAGAAATGCCCCGGGTATAACTGCCGCAGAGGGACTCTCTAATACGGGTAATTGCTCATATTCCGTCTCAATCAGTCCGGCGGCGTGATGCGCAACAGCCTCACTTTCTGCAACAACGATGGCTATCGGTTCGCCGTAATAGCGCACTCTGTCCATTGCAAGAGGAGGTCTGTCCTTGAGCGTCGAACCGCACAGCACATTGAATTTGTCGCCTATTATTATACAAATTACCCCCTCAACTGCGTATGCTTTATCCAAATTGATTTTTTTTATCAAAGCATGGGGGTATTTGCTGAGATGCAATGCGGCATAAAGCATACCCGGCAAAAAATAATCGCTCGTATACCTTGCACGGCCCGAAACCTTGTCCCATGCCTCTTTGCGACTGATATTAGCATTATCCATAAATTCATTATTGGAAACCTTACAAAAATAAATACCTATACAAAACAAATAGCGATATAAACACGCAGGTTGGTGACAAATTTGCAATGCAGAGGGAATTCTCACCTTAATAAGGGCGATCATATGACCTATTTTTCACTTATTTATTGTAGTGCATAAAAAAAGCGGCAAAACAAAAAGGACGGCATCACTAATCAAAACTAATGATGCCGTCCCGTAAATTCGACTGATGTTAGCTATTGCAGATTCGCAGTTGGCAGACGCATGCGCCGTACAATTCTATGTCCCGCCCCAAGAAAGGCAAAGTCTGCGGTTGCTCTCGCTTATTTTAAGTGATAGACTGCGGCTTCATAGGGCTTCAATGTCACAGTCCCCAAACCGCTTGCTTCACCATAGTTCGAGAGAACAAGCTCAGCGCTATTGTACGCAATCTCCTCCGGCACGCTGAATTCGACGGATTTGTTCTTAAAATTACATACAACTAAGAGCTTTTCGCCTTTGTAGCTTCTCTCAAAGACATATATATTCTTATTATTAGAGTAGTACTCGGTATAGGTTCCGTACTTGATAACATCCTTTATTGCGCCCTTTCTCAATGCAATTAATTTCTTGTAAAAATTGAGTATTGAGTCCTCGTCATTCAAGGCTTGCTCCACATTAATCTCAGTGTGATTGGGATTGATCTTCAGCCACGGCTTCTCGGCAGTGGTAAAGCCTGCGTTTTTGCCTGCCGACCATTGCATCGGAGTTCTTCCGTGGTCACGGGCGCGGATTCGCATTACCCACAACAGTATCTTCTCTCCGAAAGGTATATGCGCCTTCTTAAGCATGCCCCTAACCGTCCTGACTAGCACATCCTCGAACTCGTCGAGGTTGTCGAACGGGCAGTTAGTCATACCTATCTCCTGCCCTTGGAACACATAAGGCGTGCCCTGCTGCAAATGTATGGACACTGCAAGCATTTTCGCCGCTTCCTTTCTCAAATTGCCGTAGTCGCCGACAAAACGCGGCAAGGAGCGCGGCTGGTCATGGTTCTCATAATACAGGCTGTTCCAGCTTTTGCCGTACAGGCCGTGCTGCCATCTGGTAAAAATCTTCTTCAGCTTAACCAAATTAAACTTCTTGGGTATCAGCTTGGCAATGGTATCGCTCTCCACATGCTCAAAGTGAAATACCGTATCCAGCTCATTATTACTCTCGTCGGTATAGTCAAGCGCTTCTTTAATTGTGACTCCTGCCGCTTCTCCTACCGTCATGCAATCGTACTTGCTAAGCACATTGCGGTTGAGCTCATTAAGGTACTCGTGTATATGCGGTCCGTGTGTAAAATGCTCGTCACCGCATACAAAAGGATTGAATTTGCCATCGGGCAGTCCTTCGCGCTTGGATATGTATGTTATAACGTCGCACCTAAAGCCGTCAACGCCAAGGTCCAGCCAGTACTTGACCATATCGCCGACCTCCTTGCGCACTTTGGGATTATCCCAATTAAGGTCGGGCTGCTTATCGTTGAACAAATGAAGATACCATTCGCCGGTCGCCTCGTCGTACTTCCAAGCGCTGCCGCCAAAGCGCGAAGTCCAGTTATTGGGAGGCTTCGTGCCGTTGTTGCCCTTACCCTTGCGCCATATATAATAATCGCGGTAAGGGTTATCCTTGCTCTTGCGGCTCTCTATAAACCATTTGTGCTCGTCGGATGTATGATTGACTACAAGATCCATAATAAGTTTGATGCCGCGCTCATGCATACCGCTGACCATTTCTTTCCAGTCTTCCAGCGTACCAAACTCGTCCATGATATCACGGTAATCGCTGATATCGTAGCCGTTGTCGGCATTGGGCGACTTGTAACAGGGTGAGAGCCATACCGCGTTAATGCCCAAATCCTTCAGATAATCAAGCTTACTGATTATTCCACGGATGTCGCCGATGCCATCGCCGTCAGAGTCCATAAAGCTTCTCGGATAAATCTGGTAAATAATCGCATCTTTATACCATCTGGTCCTAATTTCTTTCATACGTTCCTCCAGTGCAGTTATTCATAATTTTATAACAAATAAGGCGCAAAAGTCAATACCGATAAATACACGGCAGCTTTTTTGAAATAACCGCTGTTCTAAACAGCTCGAAAGCTAATTGCTTGACAGGTTTTTTAGGACTATCCGATGTCATCGTAGGGGTCGTCCCCGTCTTTTGCAGGGGGCGCATTGTCTTTTGCCGCGAAGGGCGCGCCGCTTTTACCAAAACGCTGCTGGAGATAGCTGAAAACGCGTTGCATCAGGTAATCATAGGCAACATATAGCGGGGTGGCAATTACCGCGAGCCACAAGTATCTCGCAGGGATACCTATTATGCTTAGCACTCCGAGTATGGCTTGCAATCCTATGAGA
>CAYTUT010000018.1:0-15652 GCA_964441295.1 uncultured Christensenellaceae bacterium
ATAAATATCGATATATTAATAAGATTAATTTAGTGACAAAACAAGGCTTGTTAAATGCTTGACAATCTATATTCGGGATGTTAAAATTCTAATAAGCCATGTAGTTGCGCATACAGGGAGGTAATTATGAAGATAGCTATCGGATGCGATCATGGCGGTATCGTGCTCAAGCCCGCGATTATGGAATACCTTGATGTTTCGGGTGTTGAATATATCGATTACGGAACATGCGGTACGGAATCCTGCGATTATCCCGACTTCGCCCTTGCGGTTGCCGACGCGGTCGCGAATGGCTCGGCGGACAAAGGAATACTTCTTTGCGGCACGGGTATAGGGATTACTATCGCCGCCAACAAGGTAAGAGGCATCCGCGCGGCTGTGGTGTCGGACGAGTTTTCTGCGGCGGCATGCGCGGAGCACAACAATGCCAATATTATAGGATTGGGCGGCAGGATTATTACTCCGGATAAAGCGGTCAAACTGATTGATTTGTGGCTGAATACTCCTTTTGCCGGAGGCAGACATCAAAAGCGGATTGATAAAATCGCCGAGATTGAGCGCAGAGAATGCGGCAAATAACAGTCGTTACAGTTTAATGCAAATATGGAATAATTAACGCACATAGGAGAATAAGATGTCGAGAATTGTAATAATGGATCATCCGCTTATTGCGCATAAGGTTTCTATTATGAGAAATAAAGAGACAAGCTGTAAGGACTTCAGGGAGCTGCTTGAGGAGATTTCTCTGCTGATGGGCTATGAGGTTACTAGAGATTTACCCCTTGAGGATATAGAGATAGAAACCCCGATATGCAAGACGACAGCGAAGACAATTTCGGGCAAAAAGCTCGGCATTGTGCCTATTCTTCGCGCGGGGCTTGGCATGGTTGACGGACTGCTCAAGCTTGTGCCGGTCGCAAAGGTCGGGCATGTCGGTTGTTATCGTGACCCCATAACCACGAAGCCGGTGGAATACTATTGCAAGCTGCCTAACGATGTGGAGCAAAGGGACATTATTGTGGTTGATCCTATGCTCGCTACAGGCGGCAGCGCAGTTATGGCGATTAATTTCATCAAAGAAAAGGGCGCAAAAAACATCAAATTTATGTGTTTGATTGCCGCGCCGGAGGGGATTGAGACTTTGACGAAGGCGCATCCGGATGTTGACGTCTTTATCGCGGCTAAGGACGAGCGGCTCAACGAACACGCATATATCGTCCCGGGATTAGGCGACGCCGGCGACAGAATATTCGGCACTAAGTGAAACATTTAAGGTTACCTATTAATTATATGAGTTCCATTTCTGCATACTAAGGTAGAGAGGGCAACGCAAATAACATACAGCAGGTGCAAATTATGATTAAAGAAGTCATTGATTCAATTATTGAAGCGGAGAGAAAAGCAGAAGAGATACTGCAGGATGCCTATGCTAAGAGCAAGGAGATAATTGCGGGCGCCGAGGCGGAGAGAATTACCGTTGCCAATAAGGGAAGGGAGCTTTCAAAGAGCCGTGTCAAGGCGATTATTGACGCGGGAGAGAGTGCCGCTGGCGATGCGGCGGCAGAGGTGCTTAAGGCAGGTGAAGCCGAAGGCGCTGCAATGTTTGAAGAGGGCATGAAAAAGAGCGCCGAAGCGCGCAACTATATTGTGCGGAGGATAATCTCAAAGTATGGCACTCGCTAAGATGAGAAAGGTCACGGCAGTCACGCATGCCGCAGACCGCGAAAAACTTATGAAGCTGCTGCTGAGGTTGGGGGTTGTCGAGCTTACCGAGACAAAGGAGTTGGACAACACATTGACCGTGAGCGCGTTGGAGAGAAAGGACGCTCTCAACTCTAAGCTTGCCAAGCTCAATTTTGCTTTCGGTTTCATACGCGAGCAAAGAAAGCAGGCCGAAAAGCTTGCCAAAGCCGAGTTGTTCGAATATGCGTCGCCCAAGAAAGGCTTTTTGGACTACGCGAAGCCAAGCGTGAGCATTGACGATCTGGAGTCCATTATTGAAAGAGAGCAAGAATTGCTGGGAGTGATATCCGAGCTGGAGAGAATTAACAGCGAAGTTTTGGACATCAAGTCCGATTTAATACGCATTGGCAACCTAATAGAACAGCTGAAGGTATTTGAAGAGGTTGACGCCCCGTTTAGCGCGTTCAAGGACACCAAAACAGTAGGATATTTGCTAGGGTCTATCCCGGTTGAGCAAAGCGCCGAAGTTGAGTCGCGCTTGACAAACTTTGATAATGCTCATTGCACGATATACGCAGGGGTAAAAAACGCGGCTGTCGCAGTAATCTTCCCTATCGAAAACAAAACTGAAATTATAGAAGCGCTTGCAAAGACGGATTTTGTCAAGACCGGCTTTAATTACGATGTGACCGCGGCGGAGAAAGCTGCGGAGCTGGCATCCAAAGCGGACGAATTGGAAAACAGGCGCATTGAGCTTATCAAATCTACAGTTAAATGCGACGAATATGAGCCTTTGCTAAAAATATTGTATGATTTTTACAGTCTGGAATATAAGAAGGCTTTAGCAGACGAGAGCTGCCGTTTTACGGAGAGTTGCTTTGTACTGACTGCGTGGGCGCCCGTTGAGGCAGAAGCGGAGATAAAGAAAAAGAGCGAAGAGGCAGGCATCGTATGCTCTTTGCATTTTGAGGACCCTGCCGATAACGAAGTGTTCCCTACGCTTGCGTACAACAACAAAGTAGTTGCGCCGTATGAGAGCATCACTAATATGTACAGCGTGCCCAACGGCAGAGAGAGGGACCCTAACACATTTGTGGCATTTTTCTATTTTATGTTGTTCGGAATAATGCTTGGTGACGCGGCATACGGATTGATTCTCGCTATTGCCGGTTTTACCCTTTACTTTTTGAAAAAGCCGAGAAAGGGAGAAGGAAAGCTGCTCCTTGTTATTGCAATGGGCGGTATATCGACTGTAATTTGGGGCGCAATGTTCGGGTCATGGTTTGGAGAGGAGCTTTTGCCGGCAATAATGTTCAATCCCATGGAACAGCCTCTTGCAATGCTTGGGCTTTCTTTAGGACTGGGCGTATTCCAAATATGCTTCGGTATGGGTATACAGGCTGCCAACTATTTCCGAGCAAAGCAGCCGCTCAATGCCATCTTCGGTATTTTCTCGTGGTATTTTGCCTTTATAGGGCTAGGTCTCATGTTTGGCGGCGGGATGCTGTTCCCCGCGGCGGCTGGCATTTTGAAGACAATAGGCATGTACACTGCCCTTGCGGGTGTGGCGATGATTCTAGTCGGCGGCGCGTTGGGCAAAAAAGGCATATTCGGCAAAATACTCGGCGGTCTGGGGAATGTCTATAATGTAACGGGATTCCTTAGCGATATTTTGAGCTATTCGAGGCTGTTCGGTCTCGGGCTTGCTACGGGCGTTGTAGGCATGGTTATCAATCAGATAGCGTTGGTGGTGGCGGGACTGCTGCCGTTCGGTATCGGCTGGGTAGTTGCGATACCTATATATATTGTGGGTCACACCTTCAATATCGGAATCAACACGCTGGGCACATATGTGCACAACTGCAGACTGCAGTATATCGAGTTTTTCAGCAGATTTTATACGGGTTCGGGACATCAATTCGTACCCTTTGGATCTGACACGAAATATATTTATCTAGAAAATAAACAGTAATACGGGAGGTTTATTACTATGGAATTAGGAATGTTTTATGCAATTATGGGAGCCGCCCTTGCAGCGACACTTGCTGGAATAGGTTCGGCAATCGGCGTAGGCAAAGCGGGTCAAGCAGCGGCAGGCGTAACAAGTGAAGATCCGGACAAATTCAGCAAGGCGCTGATTTTGCAGCTTTTGCCCGGCACACAGGGTATTTACGGTCTGCTTATTGCATTCATAGTATTTATCAAAGTTCAACTTTTCGCCGGCGGTGTCGCAATAACTACAAGCGAGGGCTTGACGCTATTGGCAGGATGCTTGCCCCTTGCATTTGTAGGCTTGCTGAGCGCGATACACCAAGGCAAAGTTGCAGTTGCAGGTATCGGCCTTGTTGCTAAGCGTCCGGAAGAGAGCGGAAAGGCGATAATCATGGCGGTTATGGTTGAGACATACGCAGTTTTGGCATTGCTTATTTCCTTCCTTGCCGTATTCATGACACAAATTGCGGCGGCATAAGGCGCCGCAAGCGTAATTAATATGAGTAAAGAACTTATTATCGAAAAGATATTATCGGATGCAAGGTCAAAAGCCGCTGAAATAATCAAATCGGCTGAAAGCAAAGCCGATAAGATTGTGGGGGATGCCAATGCGGAGGTTGAGCAAGGCACTCTGCGCGCTGTTACGGATGCCGAGGCGCTTGTGCCTGAGCTTTTGCGCAGAAAACTATCGGTGGCCGAGCTTGAATCCAAGAAAATACTATTGAGGGCAAAGCAAAATGTACTTGAGGAGGTTTTCAAGGGCGCGCTTGAGGATATACGCGCTCTGCCTAGAGAAAAGTATCTTGAGTATATAGAAAGCATGCTGCTTGCCAATGCCGAGGACGGCGACACGGTTATTATCGCAGAAGCCGACAAGGCCATGGTCACCAAAGCTTTTGTTGAAAAAGCGGCGGAGAAAAAGGGCATAAAGCTTCAGCTTGCCAAAGAGTACGGAAATTTTGCCGGAGGTTTGATACTATCAAGCCGTTGCTGTAGCAAAAACATGTCATTGGAGCTAGAGCTTGCTTCACTCAGAGAGGATAAAGAAGCCAAGATAGCAAGAATGATTTTTGAGGAGAAATAAATGACTCAAACGAGCAGCTTGGAATTTGCCAATGCAAGAGTTAAGTCGCTTGAGAACAATCTGCTCACCACGGATAAAATTATTCGCATGGTGGACTGCGCGACACTTGATGAGGCTGTTAAAATACTGGCCGAGAGCAACTACGGCGGAGGGATAGGAATAGATAACCCCCGTAATTTTGACCGTATACTTAACGCTGAGGAAAAAAGTGTAACAGAATTCGTTAAAGAGGTGATGCCAAGCGGATACGGGCTCGAGTGCTTTTTGCTGAAAAATGATTATCACAACGCAAAAGCTTTCGTTAAGGCGAAGTATTCTTCCATAAAGGATGCCGCCGTAATGCTCAAGCCGTCCGGCACTATAGCCGCCGAAAAGCTCGAGGAAGGCATCATGAGCGATAACTACGGCGATATGCCCAAGCCTATGGAGGATGCGCTCAACGCTATTGACTACGCGTTTGTCAACGGCGCAAGGAGTCCGCGTAAGGTGGATATAATGCTTGACCGCGCGATGTTTAAGGACATATTCTCAAGACTTGCAAAGGCGAAACCGACAGTTATAAGCGAATATTTTGTATTGCTTGCTGACCTTACCAATATTTCTGCAATGGTAAGGAGCAAAAGGTCGGATATGAGCATTAAGCTCTTTGAAGAAAGCTTTGTTGCAGGCGGTAAGTTGAGCTGGGAAAAGCTGGCATCGTTATACGAGTCCAATCTGGAATCGGCAGCGGACGCAATGCGTTACAGCGATTATTCCCAAGCATTCTACAAGCTGGCAGAGGACAAAAGCGGCGCTTTAATCAAATATGAGGCGTATATGGACAATCTCCTTTTATCCGTATTTCGCAAGGAAAGGCACAATATGTTCTCCCCGGCGCCGATTGCGGGGTATTATCTGGGCAAGCTGACCGAAATGAAGGTCGCGAAGCTTATCCTTGTTTGTATCAACAACAATGTGGAGAAGTCCATAATAAGACAAAGGTTGCGTGAATTGTATGCGTAGAGACAGTATCGCGGTTATAGGAGATAAGGACAGTGTGTTGGCGTTCAAGGCTATCGGAATAAGCGCCTATGCTGTTACTGAGCTTCAAGACGCAAGAGAAACACTCAAAATTCTTGCGAGAAATTATAAGGTCATTTTTATTATTGACGAAATTGCAGTGCGCATGCAGGACTTGCTTGCGCGTTATAAGACAAAACCCTATCCCACAATCATACCGCTGCCCTCGAGCAAGGGCTCCAACGGCTTTGGTATGAAGGGTATCCACAAGGATGTCGAGAAGGCGATAGGAACGGATATTTTATTTGGTAGAGAGGATTAAATATGCAACAGAATGGAAGAATTATCAAAGTGGCAGGCCCTCTAATCGTAGCTGAGAATATGGGCGATAGCAAGATGTATGATGTGGTCAGGGTCAGCGACGAAAGACTGATAGGCGAGATAATCGAGTTGCGCGGCGACAAGGCGTCCATACAGGTATATGAGGAGACGAGCGGACTGGGTGTCGGTGAGAATGTATACAGCACCGGGTATCCTCTTTCGGTCGAATTGGGACCTGGATTGATTGAGAGTATCTTTGACGGGATACAGCGTCCGCTCAACAAGCTGCGCGACAACTTCGGAGACCGTATCGGTAGAGGCATTGATGTGGCAAGCCTTGACCACTCCAAGATATGGGAGTTCGAGCCCGCGGTCAAAGTGGGCGATAATGTTGTCGCCGGAGATATCGTAGGCACAGTGCAGGAGAATGCTATTATCAGTCACAAAATAATGGTGCCTAACGGAATCAAAGGTACAGTTGCCGAGGTCAAAAAAGGCAGCTATACGATAGATGACACAGTGGTTGTGTTGGACACCGATAAGGGCAGACAGGAAGTAACTATGGTGCAGAGATGGCCGGTAAGAAAGGGACGCCCCTACAAGACCAAAATGGCGCCATATATGCCTATGGTTACCGGGCAGAGGGTAATTGACACGCTGTTCCCTGTTGCCAAGGGAGGCGTAGCGGCAGTACCTGGTCCTTTCGGCAGCGGCAAGACCGTAGTTCAGCATCAGCTGGCAAAATGGGCGGATGCTGATATAATAGTTTATGTCGGATGCGGCGAGCGCGGCAACGAAATGACAGACGTGCTCAATGAGTTCCCCGAGTTAATCGACCCCAAGACGGGAGAAGCGCTGATGAAAAGAACGGTGCTCATTGCCAACACTTCGGACATGCCCGTTGCGGCGCGTGAGGCGTCTATATATACCGGTATAACCATTGCCGAATACTTCCGCGATATGGGGTACAATGTTGCCATAATGGCAGACTCGACATCCAGATGGGCAGAGGCATTACGAGAAATGAGCGGCAGACTTGAAGAGATGCCCGGCGAGGAAGGCTATCCCGCCTACCTTTCCAGCCGTCTTGCAGAGTTTTATGAAAGAGCGGGCATCGTTAAGGTAATGGGCAAGGAAGAAAGACTCGGCTCGATTACCGCTATCGGCGCGGTGTCACCTCCCGGAGGCGACCTCTCGGAGCCGGTATCGCAAGGTACTCTCCGTATCGTCAAGGTATTCTGGGGCTTGTCGGCAAGTCTAGCGTACAGAAGACACTTCCCGGCAATCGATTGGCTGATCAGCTATTCTCTCTATGTTGACAAGCTGGGAGACTGGTTCTCGGAGAATGTCAACGCGGAGTGGAACGGATTGCGTAACGAAGCGGTAAGGATTTTGCAAGAAGAAGCCAATCTTGACGAAATCGTAAGGTTGGTTGGCATGGATGCGCTGTCGCCTGCGGATAGGCTGACAATGGAAGTTGCAAAATCAATAAGAGAAGACTACCTGCACCAAAACGCTTTCCACGAAATCGATACTTACGCATCTCTTGGAAAACAATACCGCATGCTCAAGCTAATTATACAAAGCTATGTTCTGGGGAACAAGGCGTTGTCCAAAGATGTGGATATAGAAGATATACTTGAGTTGCCGGTAAGAGAAAAAATAGGCAGAGCAAAGTATATTGAAGAAGCAAATATTGCCGCTTTTGACGAGATTGAGAAAGAACTTAACAACGAAGTCAGCGCGCTTATCAGTAAAGGAGAGCTGTAATTATGTTGAAAGAATACACATCTATTAGAGAAGTAGTCGGCCCGCTGATGCTTGTCGACGAGGTTAGCGGCGTCAAATATAACGAGCTGGTCGAGATTTATCAAAAGAATGGTGAAATAAGGCGCGGAAAGGTACTGGAAGTATCCGGAGAAAAGGCGCTTGTTCAGTTGTTTGAGAATTCGCAAGGGCTGAAGATAAGCACATCTAAGGCAAGATTTCTCGGCAAGAGCCTGGAGCTTGCCGTATCAATCGAGATGCTCGGCAGAGTGTTCGACGGAATGGGCAAGCCCATTGACGGCGGCGCCGCCATTATCCCCGAGATGAGAATGGACATCAACGGACAGCCGATTAATCCGACTTCGCGTAACTATCCCGATGAATTTATACAGACAGGCGTCTCGGCGATTGACGGACTCAACACCCTAGTTAGAGGTCAAAAGTTGCCCGTGTTTTCAGCGTCAGGCTTGCCTCACGCCAACCTTGCGGCGCAGATTGCCAGACAGGCAAAGGTGCTTGGAGGCGACAGCGGCAAATTCGCAGTTGTCTTTGCGGCGGTAGGTATTACCTTTGAAGAGGCGGATTATTTTATCTCTGACTTTAAGCGTACCGGCGCGATTGAGAGGACAGTGCTGTTTATGAATCTTGCAAACGACCCTGCAATCGAGCGTATAGCGACTCCGCGTATGGCGTTGACGGCGGCAGAGTATCTTGCATACGAAAAGGATATGCACGTGCTGGTAATAATAACAGACATCACCAATTATGCTGAGGCGCTAAGAGAAGTGAGCGCCGCGCGTAAAGAAGTGCCCGGCAGACGCGGCTATCCCGGATACCTTTACACAGACCTTGCGACAATGTATGAAAGAGCAGGCAGAATAAAGGGCAAAAAAGGCTCAATAACACAGATACCGATACTTACCATGCCGGAGGATGACAAGACGCATCCTATACCAGACCTTACCGGATATATTACCGAAGGACAGATTATCCTATCCAGAAGCCTTTACAAAAAAGGATTGCTTCCCCCGGTTGATGTTTTGCCTTCGTTGTCAAGACTTAAGGATAAAGGAATAGGCAAAGGCAAGACAAGAGAGGACCACGCGGATACTATGAATCAGCTGTTCGCCGCTTATGCAAGGGGCAAAGAATGTAAAGAGCTAGCGGCAATACTTGGAGACGCAGCGCTTACCGAAATCGACAAGTACTATGCAAAATTTTCGGAAGAGTTCGAGAACAAGTATGTATCTCAGGGCTTCGACAAGAATAGAAGCATTGAAGAAACTCTTGACCTCGGCTGGAAGCTGCTCACAATATTACCAAAAAGCGAGCTGAAGCGTATCAAAGATGTATTTATTAACAAGTACTATGACAAAGCAAAGGCAGAAAAATAAGCAAAACTGAATACATGTATGCTTTTTTGTAATAACGGAGTATTATGGCAAGACTAAATATTAACCCAACAAGAATGGAGCTGTCAAGGCTGAAGCTCAGACTGAAAACCGCAGTCAGAGGTCATAAGCTGTTGAAAGATAAGTCTGATGAAATGATCAGACAGTTTATGCTCTATATCAAAGAAAACAAAAGGCTGAGAGAGGCAGTGGAGAAAGAGCTGTCTGTCGCGCTTGCTGATTTTATGCTTGCAAGGGCAATAAGCGATGATGCAGGTATTGAGGAGGCTGTAGCAATGCCCTCATTCGAAATTGAGCTCAATACCGCGTCAAAGAATGTGATGAGCGTGCAGGTGCCGGAATTATCGGTCAGAGAAAGCGGCGCCGCCGAGCTGTATCCATACAGCTTTTTGTCAATAACGAGCGAATTGGACAGCTCAATCGCTACAATGAGCATACTGCTTGCTAAGCTAATAAAACTGGCCGAGGCAGAAAAAACCTGCAACATGCTAGCCAACGAAATTGAGAAGAACAGGCGCCGTGTCAACGCGCTCCAGTATGTTATGATACCCGATATTAAGGAGACCATCAAATATATCACAATGAAGCTTGACGAAAATGAGCGCGCCAATACTATAAGGCTTATGAAAGTCAAGAGTATGATACAGGCGCGATCTTAACCGTTTTTGTCCTAACGCGGTGCGCGTAAAGACAAAAAGCAGGCGGAGGACTGGTATCTGGCAGCGGTGCATTCAATCGATAGCCATAATGCAAATATACAAAAATAATAATCGGTGGAACTCACCGATTATTTTTTTATCAAGTACCGCGCCGGTTAGAAAAGTTATACTTTTTTTGAGACGATATCGCCGCTTGAAGGGTCAATAAGTACAGACCAGTAATCAGTGGGCGAAGCGATGAATGCAACATACCAGTAGTAAGGGCTAGTAGGATTCTTGGTATCGTTGATAAACTTGATGTATATCTCTCTTTGAATCACATTATCCACCGTTTCGCTGACAATCTGCTCTTCAAGGCTTTGCTTGGCGATGTTGAGCGCTTCCATTGCGTCGAGCATGTCTGAAAGTCTGTTGACAAGGCATATCTCGTCCTCAATACTTACTGCAAGAATCTTGATGCTGGTCAGTGTGCCTATTGTATTGATGTCGGATAACTCCGCGGTGTAGCTTGCGCCGAAATTGTCCTTTGACAGTGAGCCTTGAAGCTCTCCGCTCTCGCCGATAAGCTGATAGGTATAGCTATTGTTGAGCAAATCGATATTGAGAGGAACTACGGTAAGGGTGTTGAACTCTCTAAGATCTCCCGCCTTGCCGTCAGCAATGAACAGCTGTTCGGAGCGTCCTTTTGCAATACTCACGGTAAAGTTGAGCGATTGCCCAGTGTAAAGCGCAGTTTGAATGTAGCTGATATTGTCAACGGTATCGTAGCCGTCTTCCCTTTTGCACCCTGCAGAAAAGACAGCAAGCGCGATAATAAGGGAAAGGGAAAGAATAATTGCACATATTTTTTTCATAAAACACCCCAAAACATTTGTTACAAAACAATATGCAAAAAAATGTCGCAATATGACAATCCATGCGGTTAAGGGATATTTCCCTGTCCGCGGATGATAGCAGAGGGACAATACCGAGACATCGAAGGACTTCGGCGGTTAAAGAGAAAAGTATTATAATAACTAGTGAAAACATCTATAAAATATTGTTCACGCGGATAAAATGTATTTGCTCCTGTCAGCGGATAACAAAATATCGACGGATAACAGAATATCGATTATAATATACATGAAAGTACATAAAAGGACGCCGGCGGTCAAAGGGGAGAATACCGCAGAAACTAATTAATAATATTTGAAAAAACCATTGTGTAAATATAAGGACAATTAAAAAAAGCGGCAAAAGCCGCTTTTTTGATAATGTAACCGGATTACTTATACTGATTTCTATCTAGCCTTTTTTCTAGCTTTTTGGACTTTCTTTTCTTTAATAATTGTGCCGATCATTCCCGGTATTGAGCCTAATATCTTGCCGATTCCCTTGAAAAACCTGCCATTTGCAAGGTCAATTATTCCCCATGCCATCTTGCGCGAAACAAGCCCTTTGGTCATCCCGGGGAAGGCGCGCACAGGCACCTCTCTAAAGCCCGCTTCCATACATATGAGGGTTGTCATGTCGGCATTCTTGACTTGAGATTTGATTATTCCCATGCCGAATTTTAAGAACAATTTGCCTATAAAGGTATTGCGGATATCATAGATTGTAGATGTCAGGTCAAAATTGCCGCGAGGAATGTCCTCGTTTGCCGGCAGCGCGCTGCCCAAAACGGCAGAAAACTCCTGCTCGGGTATAGCGCCGACATCAATGAGGTCATAATAGCTTGGCGCGACCTTGCGGTAATCGGGTACTTCGACCTTTTCATTAGCGGACTTAACATTGACCTTGCCCGACAGCTTAATGTCACGGCTGCTTGCCCCTACAAGTATTTCAAAGTCGCCGCTTTCGATATGCCAATCTTTGATATTCACATTGTAATAGGCGAAGGCGCGGCTTTCAAGCTTTATCTCGACTTTGGCTGATTCGCCGGGCTCAAGCCACACTTTTTTGAAGCCTTTGAGCTCTTTTTCCGCTCTATATATCGTGGACTCAACGTCCTTAACATAGACTTGAGCTACCTCTGCGCCCTTGACGCTGCCGGTGTTTTTGACCGTGAATGATACGGTTAATCCGTCTTTTTCCTTAATCTTTTCGGCAGAAAGCGCCAGATCGGAATATTCGAACGTGGTGTAAGACAGCCCGTAGCCAAACGGGAACAGCACATCGCGCTTAGCGGTGTCGTAATAGCGGTAACCGACGAAAATAGCCTCGCGGTGCTCTACGGTTCGCGGACCCATACGATAGTATTGACTGCCCAGATAGCTCTCCAGCGACAAGGGGTATGTTTCGGCAAGTTTGCCCGAAGGACACACTTCGCCGAAAATCAGCTTGTAATAGATTTCGCCCGCGGCCTCGCCTGCAAGATACATATTGATTAGCGCCTTTGTTTTGTCAAGCCACGGCATTACAACGGGTGAGCCGCCTACCAAAACCGCCACAATATTTTTGTTGACCTTGGAAAGTTCTTCCAACAGTTTGATATGTCCGACGGGGATATCAAGAGTCCTTCTGTCGAAGCCTTCGCTTTCGTATGTGCTTGTCAAGCCGATAAACACTAAGACCGCCGCCTTGTCCTTTGCGCATTTCACCGCTTCTTGAACAAGAGAGGGGTCATAGCCGTCGTCACACAGACTGTATCCGGCGGCAAAGGAGTATTTATGCTTGGCAATATTGAGCTGATCTGTAAAGCTCACCAGTCTTTTGGGATTAATCAAAGAGGAGCCTGAACCCTGATATCTAACAGTTCGCGCAAGCTCGCCTATAACTGCAATTTCCGCCGTCTTGTCAAGCGGCAGAAGGGCGCTCTCGTTTTTCAGTAAGACTGCTGACTGCGTACCGATTTTGATAGCCAAATCATGGCTTTTTTGATAATCATATTTGTAATCTGCAGAAATATCAGCGCTGTACTTCAGGATGTATTCGAGCATTCTTAACACAACCTTGTCCAGCTGCTTAACGCTTAAATTGTCTGCATTCACTGCATCTACGATTTCTTTATCTGTTATCCCGCCGCTTGCAGGCATCTCAAGGTCCATACCGGCGCGGATACCTTCCACGCGGTTGTTGGTTGCGCCCCAATCGCTAACTACTATGCCTTTGAATCCCCATTCGTCCCTTAAAATATCGCTCAAAAGATACTTGTTATCCGAAGAAAAAACACCGTTAATACGGTTATATGAGCACATCACTGTAGCGGGCTGCGCTTCCTTGACGGCATATTCGAACGCTGTAAGGTATATTTCTCTGAATGTCCTTTCATCTACAATCTCGGATATTGACATACGCATATATTCTTGACTGTTGACTGCGTAGTGCTTGAGGGAGGTGCCTATACCCCTGTCCTGTACACCCTTAATATAATCGACCGCAAGTCTTGCGGTAAGATAAGGATCCTCTGAAAAGTACTCAAAATTTCTTCCGCCAAGGGGTGAGCGCTTGATATTGATTCCGGGGCCGAGAACGGTCCCCACGCCCTGCGCCTTTGCCTCTTCGGCAATAGCGCCGCCCATTTCGTACATTAGTCCAGTGTCCCAAGAGCTTGCAGAAGTGACGGCGGTGGGGAAGCATGTTGCCGGAAAGCTGCGTTTCATTGCGATTGAGTCGTCGTTGTCATCTTCTTTCCTTAATCCGTGAGGACCGTCAGCCATCATTGCGGAGGGAAGATTAATCCTCTCTATGGGTTTTGTGTGCCAAAAATCGAGACCGGAGCAAAGCGAAGCTTTTTCTTCAAGTGTCATTGCTGCAAGCAGTTCTTGCGCTTTTTTTGCATAATTCGTTTTTTCCACGATATGTACCTCCAAGGTTTTTGCATAAAAATGTTACGATAATTATACATTACCGATGTGGATTTGTAAATAGCTTTGTTGAACAGGGCGGCAGTGCGCGCCCTTAAGCGTGCGCTGTGCGGCATCAAGGGCTGCAAAGAGAAAAATAACTGCAAAAAATGTTATTAATACTACTTTATGAGTTGACATTGAGGGTAATAAATAATAAAATAGCTTTAATCATAAAAACAAGTGAGGTATTAGGATGCGAACTATTGGCAGAGAAGGATATACCTTTGACGATGTGCTACTTGTGCCGCAAAAATCAGAAGTATTGCCATCCATGGTGGATTTGACCACTAAGCTGACTGATGACTTAACACTTAACATCCCTATAGTGTCGGCATCTATGGATACGGTTACTGAATACGAGCTTGCAATAGCGATAGCAAGAGAGGGTGGACTGGGAATAATACACAAAAATCTCACAATCGAGGAGCAGTCAACAAATGTTGACAAGGTCAAGAGAAGTGAGCACGGTGTCATAGTCGACCCTTTTATTTTATCCCCTGACCATTTGGTGAGCGACGCGATATCCCTCATGAAAAAATACAACATCAACGGTTTGCCTATCACCAAAAAGGGAAAACTCGTAGGTATATTAACACACCGTGATTTGCGCTTTTTGACCGACTTAAATCAGCCGATATCCAATCTGATGACAGTGGAAGAAAAGCTGATTACCGCGCCTATCGGCACCACAATGGAAGAAGCGAAGCAAATATTAGCTAAGCACCGCATAGAAAAACTGCCTTTGGTGGACAGTAAGGGTGAGCTCAAGGGGCTTATTACAATAAGAGATATCGAGAAGACCATAATGTACCCCAACTCTATCAAAGACAAAAACGGCAGACTGTTAGTCGGCGCAGCGGTGGGTATTGCTGCCAACACGATGGAGAGAGTGCAGGCGCTTATCTCTTCAAAAGTGGATATTATATCAATCGACACCGCGCACGGTCACTCGGCTCCCGTCATCAGCATGCTCAAAAAGATTAAGAGCAAGTACCCCAATCTTCCCGTTATTGCAGGCAATGTCGCAACAGCGGCGGCAACTAGGGAGCTAATCGATGCAGGCGCTGATGTGGTCAAGGTCGGCATGGGGCCGGGCTCTATATGCACTACAAGAATTATTGCCGGTATCGGTGTGCCTCAGATTACTGCCGTGATGGATTGCGCCGAGATGGCTGACAAAATGGGCAAGAGGATTATAGCAGACGGCGGAGTCAAGTATTCGGGCGATATCGTCAAGGCAATCGCCTCGGGCGCTTCGGTTGTCATGCTGGGCAGCCTACTTGCCGGCACCAAGGAAAGCCCCGGCAAGCTCGAGATATTCCAGGGCAGAAGCTTTAAGGTATACCGCGGAATGGGCAGCATTGCCGCAATGCAGGCAGGCAGTAAGGACAGATATTTCCAAGAGGACAATGACCAGAGCAAACTGGTGCCCGAAGGCGTCGAGGGCAGAGTTCCTTATAGAGGCACATTAGCAGAAGTAATTTTTCAGATGATCGGCGGAATACGCTCGGGTATGGGTTATTGCGGTATGAAAAATATTGAAGAGCTGCGTACAAGCGCAGAGTTTATCAAGATTAGCAACGCATCCCTGATAGAGAGCCATCCTCATGATATTTCGATAACACACGAGGCGCCCAACTATTCAAAAGGATTTTAACCTTCACTATTAATTTTAGGAGAGATTTATGGACACGAGAGAAACGGTATTGGTTTTGGACTTTGGCGGTCAATATAACCAACTGATTGCGCGGCGCGTAAGAGATATGAAGGTGTATTCTGAGCTGGTTCCCTGCAGTATAAAAGCAGAGGATATCGCGAAGAAGAACCCCATCGGTATCATCTTTACCGGCGGCCCATTGAGCGCGTTTTGCGAATCGTCTCCAAAAATCGACGCAAAAATTTTTGACC
>CAYTUT010000019.1:0-14858 GCA_964441295.1 uncultured Christensenellaceae bacterium
ACCCGAAAAGATACCTATGACAATCTTGATGAGGAGACATTGGGCCTTGGTCTTGATATTGCGCTTGAGACGGTACTATTGTTCGATAAGGAAGGACTACCCGCCCCGCTTCCCAAAAATGCAAAATAGTTGTTATAGAATATTCAGCAACATACAAACCCTTTCCTCGTGAAAGGGTTTGTTTTTTTTGTAGACAAAATCCATCTTTGGCTACAAAATATAATACGGCGGTATGACCGCCGTATTATGTAATTCGAGATGTATGCTTCCCTTTACAGCTTGAGCATTTTTGCCATATCTGCCTCGGGAGTCGATATCGGGGTGATATTGAAGTTGTCCACGAGATACCTTAGCACGCTCTGCGACACAAAGGCAGGCAATGTCGGTCCCAGATAAATGTTTTTTATCCCTAGCGCGAGCAGTGTTAGAAGGACGCACACGGCTTTTTGCTCATACCAAGATATAACGAGGGACAGGGGCAAATCGTTGACAGTGCATTCAAAAGCATCGGCAAGCGCCAAAGCTACCTTGATTGCGCCGTAAGCGTCGTTGCATTGTCCCATGTCAAGCATTCTCGGAAGTCCCTCTATAGTACCTATGTCAAGGTCATTGAATCTGTACTTGCCGCAAGCTAAAGTCAATATTATGGTATTCATAGGCGACTTTTTTACAAAATCCGTATAGTAGTTTCTGCCCGGACGAGCGCCGTCACAGCCGCCGACCAAAAAGAAGTGCTTAATCTTATTGTCCTTAATGGCTTTAATTATCTTGTCAGCAGAGCCTAGCACCGCACTATGACCAAAGCCGGTCATAACGGTGTCGCCGCCGTTGATGCCTGTAATCAAAGTTTCCTCCGGATATCCGCCTAACTCAATCGCTTTTTCAATAACCTTCGAAAAGTCTTTGTCGGAGCCGATATGCTGCATTTCGGGATACGCTACCACATTGGTCGTGAATACGCGGTCTGCATAGCTTTCTTTGACAGGCATAATGCAATTTGTCGTGAAAACTATTGGCGCCGGAACACTCTGGAATTCTTTTTGCTGATTCTGCCATGCTGTTCCGAAGTTGCCTTTGAGCTGAGGATACATTTTTAGATTAGGGTATCCGTGCGCAGGCAGCATCTCACCGTGCGTGTAGACATTGACACCCTTGTCTTTTGTCTGCTCCAATAATTGATGCAGGTCATACAAGTCGTGACCGCTTATGATTATAAAAGGACCTTTCTCGACATTAAGCGGCACTGCGGTCGGGACTGGCGCGCCGTAGGTCTCGGTATTTGCCTTGTCAAGCAGCTCAATACATTTTAGATTGACCATTCCCAGCTCCTTGACCAAAGGCAGCAAATCCTCTGCTTTCATACTGCTACCGATGGCGTCCATACCTGTATAGAAAAATTCAGTGACTGTGTTGTCATGATATCCCAGATTATGAGCGTGGTGAGCGTAAGCCGCCATTCCTTTCATGCCGAGCAGTATCAGTGTTTTTAAGGAGCGGATGTCCTCATTGTCAAGCCAAAGTTTCTTCATGTCGTATTCTTCGCCCTCCGCACCGAGCGACTTTTTGGCATGCCTGACTTTTTCGGTCATACTCTGCACCGAGCCATCATCGAAGCTCACATTGGTTATTGTGGTGAACAAAGCTTCAATCATCGCTATATCCGAGCTTTTTGTCCTTTTGTTATCCTTGCGCGCTCTTGCTAGTCCAACCAGCGCGCCAAGAAGCTCGTCTTGATGGTTTGCTACATAATCGGGCTTCCCGCAGACGCCCGCTTTACCTGTGCATCCCCTGCCTGCCGCGGTTTGTTCGCATTGAAAACAAAACATGTTGCCAAAACTTTCCATATTCTCCTCCTAAGCTAGTATTATTCGACTATTCTGCCGTCTGTTGATATTGTCACAATCTGCCATGGTATCATTTTTCCGCTGTTTTTTAACGCTGTAACCACAGCGGAGGCAATACCGCCGCAACATGGCACTTCCATTCTTACAACCTTGACTGATTTTATATTGTTGTTTTTTATTATCTCTGTGAGCTTTTCGCTGTAATCTCCCGCATCAAGCTTCGGACACCCTATTAGCGTCACATGCTTCTTAATGAAGTCCTTGTGAAAATTGCCATACGCAAATGCTGTACAGTCGGCAGCTATCAACAGATTGGCATTATTGAAATAAGGCGCGTTGACAGGTACGAGTTTTATCTGGACAGGCCATTGAATGAGCTCGCTTGCCGCGGGCGTGTTATCAATAACGACAGATTCTACGGGTGTCCTTCTAATCTCTTTGATATTGGTACCCGGACAGCCGCAAGGCATTGTCCCTGCCTTTGCCGCCTGATTTTTCTTGACCTCTGCCTCATTGTAAGCCAAAGCTTCCCTCTCAACAAAGCTGATTGCGCCGGTCGGGCATACTGGCAAGCAGTCCCCCAGCCCGTCACAATAATCGTCGCGCAGCAATTTTGCCTTGCCGTCCACCATGCCTATCGCGCCCTCATGACACGCTTTGACACAGAGCCCGCAGCCGTTGCATTTGTTCTCATCTATTTTAATAATCTTTCTTTTCATGTTTTTTCTCCTATTATAACATATTTTATTTTCAAAATTTAACCCCTATTTTAGTTTTTTGGCGCCGGCGCCTTGAATACTATCAGCTCCAGAGTCTCCTCATTGTCATTGTAGACATTCATTTTGACATTTATCGGTATGTTCAGTACGGTTTTTGCGGCATACTTATGCGCTTCCTGCTCATCCAGCCTTATCGTAAGCTCTCCTCTAATCACAACCATATACACATTGGAATTTGAAAAATGCTCAGGCAGTCTTTCTCCTTTGTTGAGCACCATATGGTTAAGGTTGACATGCTCATCCGCAATGATTCGTTTTATCGATTTTTCATTGCCTTTGTATAGCTCATATATTCTTTCCATCACCTTTCTACCTCCCCGTAATTGACTTCACAATATGATTATAGTATAATTCAAATATAAAATATGTTGTTTTTACAACAAAAAGGACTGATATGGAAAAATATTCTGGGATTTTGCGACAGACAAGTATTTTTAATGGAATAAGTTTTTCGGATATCGAAAAAATACTCCCCTGCCTTAACGGACATTCAATGGAGTATAATAAGGGCGCATATATATACCGTGAGGGAGATGCAATTTCCAAGATAGGTATCGTATTAAAGGGCGAAGTCCATGTTATTAAGACCGATTACGCCGGCAACGAAAACATATTAGCCAATATTACACCGGGCAATATTTTTGCCGAATCCGCCGCCTGCTCGGGGCACAATGCTTTGCCCGTCAATGTCATCACCGTTACCGCGTGCGAAATTTTGTTCTTAGATTACAAGCGGATTGTAAGTCCTTGCGCCAACACATGCGGCTTTCATTCCAGACTGATTCAAAATCTGGTAACAGGGCTTGCCGACAAAAATATCCTGCTTAACAGAAAACTTGAGTATCTAAGCAGGCGAACCACCAAAGAAAAGCTGCTTTTTTATCTATTTGACCAGTCAAAAGCGAATAACAACCGCAAGTTCAAAATACCGTTTAACCGCGAACAGCTTGCCAATTACCTTGCAGTCGACAGGAGCGCAATGAGCAGCGAATTAAGCAAATTGCGCGATGCGGGAGTAATTAAATATCACAAAAACGAGTTCGAGCTCATCCGCCGCTAGGCTTTAAAGGCGGTAGCTAATACAACACGGCGCCTGCAATTACAGGCGCCGTGTTGTATTACATATTGCTTCTCTCCTCTATTTAACCTCGGGTATCCTAGCTGTTGAGCTGAATAATTTTGTCCGCCATTCTACCGGCCTTATCCCAAAGTTTGTCCGCCTTAGCCGCCCAATCGGCGTAGTTACTAGGATTGGAGGGATACTTTTTATAATGCTTCTCCAGACTCCCTGCTGCCATAACACCGTTAAGCAGCGATTTTACCGTCTTGGTGCGTATCTTGCCTTTGACAAGGCCCGCAGCAATCTTGCCAACCAGCGCCAGCACATCGCCTAGCGCAAGCTTTGCGGCAAACTGCTGATTCATTTTGCTCATATCCTCGCTCTTAAATACTATATCCTTCTCGAATTCGTATTCGTTCTCCTCGGCGGTGCAATCCACGGCATTGGTCAATGTTGCAAGCAGATTGGCAAAATCCGCTCCTTGAGAGCGCATATATTTTACATTGATATCCCATAGGCTCTCCCTCGTGGGATAAGCGCCGTCTTTCATTGCCTTAGCCGACACTTCTGCCGCTATGTCGCAGAGATTCCATGCCGCGCAAATGCCCTCTCCGCTATATGGCTTGGTGATACAGGCGCTGTCTCCTAGCGCCACAAAGCCGTCGGCGATAAAAGAATGAGGCGGACGCCTGTAAGGGGTGGTGCCCTTCTCTATTTTCTCTATCTCGTACTCGGGCAATTTTACCGCCTTGCAAAACTTTTCAAAGCACTCCTCCGCGTATTCGTACGAAAGATTTGCCCCGACACCGATTATCGCGCCGTCGGGATTTGTCTGCGGCGCAAGCCAACACTTATAATATGGATATCCTATTGAGTGAGTTACTTTGTCCTTTTGAGGGTTCTTCAGCTTAACATAGCGCAGTATCACATAGAATTTATCCGTGTCATCTATATTGAATGTCTCCACTCCATATCCTTCGGGCAGTGTCTTTCTAACAACTGAGGGAATGCCCGAGCAATCGGCAACAAGTCTTGCTTTGATGTTTTTTTCTTTACCGGCCGAAGCAATCGTAACTCCCGAGATTTTGCCGTTATCGTACGTAAGATTCAAAAATTCGGTATCCAAGGCAACCTCAACGCCCGCGGACTCCGCCCACTTCACCAATCTCTTAAGAAAAGGGGGAAACTTCATTACTACAAACGGGTATACCGTCTCCTTGGGATAATTATCATATGCCGAGCGGGCATAGCCCACATTGAACTCACTCACATAATCAATATCGCCTTTCTTTGGCTTGGGCACATTAAACTTGTCAAAATAATCCTTGTCTATGTGAAAAATATCCAGTCTATTGCCTAGCTTTGCTTCGCTCAGCTTGTCAATGACCAGCGTCTTATATCCCGCATCCGCCATTCTTTTGGCAAAAAATAATCCTGCTGTTCCAGCGCCTACTACGATCACATCGTACTCAACCTTCATAATTCCTCCTCAATCGATATGTTATAGTTTATTATACATAATTATATCGGTTTTTGCAATATGGGCAGAACCATATAAATAAAACAATATCATCGCTTTGTCGCGAAGTTATATTGACTTTTTTGCGTTGAAATAATATAATTATCGCATTAATGCTCAATGGAGGACACTATGCAAGAAAGCAAAAAACAAGTATCGATGTATCAAAGATTAAAAGATTATCTTATCGAGCACGAGAATGTCGCTCAGGTTATTAAGTACACGATATTCAGCATGCTTGCATTCATCGTCGAGTATGTTTCTTTCACTATACTTGTGTTATTTCTCAAAAATTATAATGAGGAAGCTGTCTGGTGGATATTCCAATATACCACCGAAAGCGGAGGTATGGGCGCCATGATAGCCTTTTTTGTCTCAGTTGTTCTTGCGCAAATCACCGCCTTTATTGTTAACCGCAAAAAGACCTTTAAGGCAACCAACAATCTTGCGTTCAGTATAATTACATATTCAATAATGGTATTCGGAATAATTGTGTTTAATACCTGGTCGGGAGCGCCAATAACCAATGCCTGCAACAAATTAATCAACAACCTTACCGTCAGTCAGTATGTCGGCAAGCTTACAGGCTCATTCTTCGCTTTTGTGGTAACATTTTTCATGAGCAAGTTTATTATAATGCGCAGTCCAAATGCCAAAGCCGTAGAGAGATCGCAAGAATAATCATCATGCAACAGATTTCAGCATAATAACTAAAAAATGCGGCTAACTCCGCATTTTTATTTGTTTATGGCTGGTAACTGCTTCCGTAAAATACTGAAGAGAAGTTGCCGACAAATGTATGACCGGTATATTCGAACGAAGCTAAACTAGTCGTGAAGGCGAATGCGTAGTCGCCGAAATATATATTGGGATAAGAGGTTGAGGGCGGGTCGGTATCCTTAATCAATACCGAAGTAACATTTTCAAGTCCAGCAAAAACTCCCGCTCCTATACGCACAATGCTTGCCGGCATTATTATACTTGTGATGATGTCCACGCTCTCTGTGAATGCAACATCAGCATTGTTTTCATCGACAAGGACGGCAGTTACCGGCTTTTCGGCAAAGCCATTCGGCTTATGAGTTGCCGGGATCTCCAGCTCGCCTATTAATCCCGTATATCCCACCGCCGCATAGCTAAATGCAAGCGAATAATTAGATGTGATATTGCCTTCTTCGTCCAGCGGTACGAATACAATATATTTTTCGCTCGGATTATATGGACCTACGGGGATTTCGGAAGTTTTGTCATCCTCATATGATTCTGTCCAAATTGCAAGCGTAGAGATTAACACAGCGCTAATTACAGCCATGCTCATCACTACCACCAATATGATAACAGACATCTTATTCAGCTTCATCTTAGTCTCCCGTCAGTTAGGGCGCAGTCCCTACTGATATAGTAACATATAATTTTTGATTTAACAACTGCGGATAGTGTGTCTGCATGAGTGCCTCGGCATAAGCAAATGACAGTTCGGCAGTTACCTGAACCGTAGCGTTAGCCGGAATATTGATTCTGCCGTTAATATCCGGTATTATTTGCTGCTGAGTCGCTTTGTTAATAAAGGTCAATTCCACATCGAACAGCTGAGGCTCAAGCTGTGAGTCGTAGTGCTCTACCATCCAAGATGTATCCGCCAGATAGCTGCTCGCGCCCGAATAAGCAAAGTCCTTTGTGTAAGATATAGGATTCTGTCCCGGGTAGAGCGTGCCGCTTACCTGCGGATCATCTGTCGCGTATCTGATCTCCATATATCCGTTCTGCGAGAGCTCCCAAATCCTTCTCAGATCTATTGTAACAAGCAGCGTGCTATCCTTTATGCGCGGGTCCATTAGCTCGTCCACCTTGGCAAAATACATTGTAACATTCACCGCAATCTGAATAGTACGGCTGTCGCCTATCGGAGAAAGATAGAACCGGTTATTGGCATCCGGGACAATTGCCTGCTCGAGGTCCATATTCCAAAAATCCACATTCAGGACAAATTCGTCTTTGTCCAAACGCTCTAAGGGATTATCGGGAAGCGTAATGTACCAGTCGTATTCTACCAAAATAGTGTCTGCTCCCCTGTTAATGAATGTGGTACTATAAGACAAGTTCTGCGCAATCTCGGAGACATACGACGGCTCTGGATCGGCTGGGTTGTATAGCCTTTTTACATCAAAGTTTTTCCCTTCTGCAACTGCGCCCGGCATTGCCTTAGCCGGTATCAGGTCACCCTCTGTGTCCACATCGGTTGACGAAAAGTAGATGCTGTACACACTGTCCGCCACAAGTTCGAACACATATCCGGATGGCGAATCAGGCATGTACCACGAAAAAGCCGCGTAAAGACTTGCCGCCATTACGGCAACTGTAAGTATAACTATTAAGATTGAAACTATTTGTTTCTTATTCTTCATAATTCACTCCTGATTAACTATTAAAAATAGTTAATGACCTCAATCTTAACATCAAAGCAGAATGTAGCGCCTACATATTGGCTCGCCGTGTACGCAAAAGATGAGCCGGAAGAATAGGCAATTATCATGTTAACATTGTGAGTCGTATTTGCGTTGAGCTCAAGGAAGTCATAGTTCAACGGCGATATTAGTCTGCTCATAAAGTCCTTCCTTGCCTGTAAGGCGCCGTCGTACGGAGTCCAAGTATAACCTCCGTAAACAACCCTTAATGAGAAGTTGCTGTCAATCTGATTGGATGTAAGTATCTGTGTTACGCCGTCCTTGCGCAATATCGTCACTCCGGTTATCGTCAGCCTCACCTTATTGCTTACCGTAGGCCGCCACGAGATGTTGTTGTTGAACAGATAGGTGTTTGGCTCAGAAGAACCGTTCTTGCCGTCATAACCTGCGTCAAAGCGCCCCATCGTTGTAATGCTAGTGAACGAGTAGCTTGAAGAAGTGGTCGGTATGTCCACCATATCGTAATTGATACTAAAATGCAGTTTCGCTCCCGCATATTCGCCGGTGGCATACGCGAATGTGGTTTGAGGATATCCGGCAAGACCCAGCAGCATCGACTGGTAATCCTCTTCGCTCTGGTACACCACTTCGACTTTGATATTTGCAAGAGTGTTCCTCTGCATTGTCATCCATATCGTGCTTTGCCCGTAGCTTTCGAACATATAGTTGATATACGACACGTCCCCGCTAGGTCTGTTTTTGAAATTATTCTGCGTGATCCTCAAGGTAAAATTATTCTCAATATTTTCATCGTCAAGCACCACGACTTCATTGTTTGCCTTGATTATTGTGACATTTTCAATATATGCCCTTACCGCTTTGTCTCCTCCGCTAACGCCTGCATAAGGCATAATCTGAGGTTCGTATGCGAAAACATAGGTGTTGGCGAGACTATTGCCCGTCCTGCTGCTGATAAAATTATTGTCTTTGACATCAAATCCAAGCTCGCTGCTAAACTCTTGCTGAGCGGAGGACAACTGGAAGTCTATTGCAAAACGGAATCTTGCATCCATAAAGTCGGGCGCGCAGAATTCGAATTCGTCATATTCGCTGTATCTTGCCTGCTGCCACAACTGATATTTTTGCTCGCCTAAGTAAATCATACGCAAGGTATATTGCACCGATTCGTACTGACAAAATGTCAAATACACCTTTCGAGAGCTGTCCATTCGGTACATATACCCTTGCGCGTCGGGCCGGTATGTCTTCTCGAGATATATTATGCGCCATGTAAAGTTATCTGCAATCTGTTCTTCTGTTAGCAAATAGTAGTTCTCCGCGGGATTGCCTCCCTGCGCCTCCACATAGTTCCACATTTTAATATCCATTTCTTTAATGTTTAGCCTCAGGTTCAAGTTGTCAGATTCGGTTTTATTGCAAACCATCTCAACATCAAAGTCCACGCTGTAAGGCGAGTCCAGTCCGGCATCCTTGCCGGTCTGACCCATATAGCTTGGCTGGCTTGTCACAATGTCAACATCTAGAGAAAGGTTAAGCGGAGTTGCCTCCAACTGGGGTGACTGAATATTGATATTCACTTCACTGTTGAACCAAAGATAAGAGAATGTCAGCAAGGACACGGCTGCTGCCAAGATAAGAATAAATGCAATTACCATAACTTTTTTATTCATCTTATCACCTCGGTTTGATTGTTATGCTTCCCGCGCCGCCGCCCGGCTCGATAAGGCTGTTGCTGTCGTCATTAACTGTATTGGACTTGATTGTATATGTCTTCGGGTCAAAGCTGCCGTAGAACGCTTCCTCGTACTCCGTCTTATAACCATTAGGATAGAGTACATTGTCTCCAAGCTCGAACGCCGCCCAGCTGTAAAGCCTTAGCAATACCAGCTGTCTATAGTTCTTGATTACAAAGCGCATTGACAGGCTGCCGTTGGGTCCGCTGTATGCTATTGCGTTGTTCCACTCGTTCCAATGGATGTGGTATTGCTTAAACATATATGTGTTCACAAGAGTGGTAAGTGTCGAGCCTGCTACATTCGACGGGCTCAGCATGTCGTCATAGGTCTCAGCATTCGAGTCTGCCACACCGTAGACTGCGCTTGCGCTTACATCGTAGTCAATGCCCTCTCCGGTATCGGCGATGAAGAGTATGGAGTTGGCAAGATATGTGTAACTGGCAAGCGTTATCGCCGCATCTAATTCGCCCGCTATTGCGCCAGCTTTCAGGTTGCTTTCCATCGCCTTCGCTTTAATCTCCACGAATGTATGCACATTGTCCAACGAGTTAATCTCCTCGCTTCCGTTGGGTATGGTGTATTGACCGACGATTCCTCCTACCTTGAGCAGGTTGGAAGAAGCGTTGATGTATCCTGCCACATAGCAGTTATCGATTATGCCGCCCTCGGCATAGCCTACAATACCGCCAACCTTTGTAGCAACCCCCACGCCGGCATTGCCGCTCGTGTTGATGCGTCCCTGGAAGGTACTGTTGGTTACACTGCTGCCCTCGGTCAGTATTGCGACAATACCGCCAACATACTCAGCCTTGTTTCCGTTGACGATAGCGTTGAACACCTTAACATTCGTTATGCTGCCTTTCACCGTACCGAACAGCGCTACTGCGTTAAGGTCGTCAAAAGCGGTACTGCCCTCCGAAACAATCTTGTGCTGTCCTGCAACAAGCAGATTGCTTATGCTATAGCCGTTACCGTCATAGCTGCCCTCAAAATAGCTGATGGGCTCGACAGTCACATAACCGCCTTGACGGATACCAACGATATCGGCTGTCTGTATATAGCTCGGCACCAGACCGATTCCATAAAGACTGCGTGTCTCCGCAAGACCTTCTATACCTGTTCTAAGATTGATGAGATCCATTATGTCTTTGACATTAAACCGATACTCCTCGGCATTGGCAACCTCTAGATAGGTCAACTGCAGTATGGGCATAGTTATCAAATAATTATTGATGTTTTGACTATCCGTGTAGCCCACATACAAAGGATCGGAATCGTTGTCCGTACCGATAATTCTCGTGTATCCGTTATATGTGCCGCTCGTCCAGTTATTGAGTATGCTGAATGCCGAAGGAATTATTGTTCCGTTGCTAAGAAGGATTCCGTCTGCGACAAGCAGTGCTAAAAGCTCTTGCTCTGTTATGTCGTCCTCGTCGCAAGTAAGGTCGAGCAGTCCGATATTGACAAATGCCGAGTATATGCTCTGTAGCGCATTGGTGTAAATTCCACGCAGCAATCTCTGCTGGATAGTATATATCGCCGCATTGGAGTAGGTTATCGAGTAGTTGCTTGCGGGACCGTTAGGATCGTCGTAATCCTCATCCATTGTTATGAATCCGGTAACGGTAACCCAATCACCGTATTCCTCGTGATAGAATGTAAATGCCGAATCCTGCAGAGTGTACACGCCGGCATTCGCGCCTAATACTGTCTTCTTGCCAACAAAGTAGTTGCCGCTCTCAAGTACTATATCCACATCGTTGCTATCCTTGATTGAGCCGAATATGCTGATGAAGTTAGCATCGCGGAACCTTGTAGCGACTGTAGCGCCGTACTCGAAGACTTTGGTTGTGCCATCATATATGTGACCCAATCCCGAGTAGGTTATAATAATGGGCTTGGGCTCAATCACGCAATCAATAACGAAGTTGAGGCTTCCTCCCTCTTCTGACAACACATAGTAGTTGTTAGATGCGAAGTTGCCGAAGTCAATGGTTGCGACAGATGCGTTGGTGTTGGGTTTATTCGCAGTTATTGAAAGGATGGACAGCGCAATCACCGCCTCGTCTCCCTCAATTATATTGCCGTATGTCCAAGAGAGGTACTGCGTCAGTTGGACAATAGTTTCCATTGTAATACTGACAACGGTTACATCTCCCGTAACTTGCTGGTCACGGTTGGTCTCAACAGAAGCGCCGAGTAAGTAGTTTGCGTTGCCGTCGTACACCTTAGTAATTACGGTCAAATCCATGTTAATGGATATTTGTCTCTTCAATATGCGCCACAGCATTGCACAACCGATTCCGGGTAAGGAGAAGTTGAAGGCGTACATAGAGCCTTGATCTGCAATGCCGCTATCCCACGAATTGCCGTTAGCCGGATCGCTGAGTATTGAGTCAACCTCTGCAAGATATGAGCCCGCGTTCATTGCGGTGAAAATGCTCTCAGGATTGAACACCAACGGCATTATCTGGTCATTGAGTCCGTATCCGAAGGCGGCAATACTATGATTCTTGCCGTCATACACATTAGGATTATTCGGGTCGTAGATATATTCTTCAGTGAACGGATTGCCGTTATTGTGGTACCAGTTCAACTCCAAAACATACTTGCCTATAGTTATCTGATATTCAAAGTTGTTGAGCGTGTAATTGTTGCTGTACTGGTGCAGCAAGTCCTCATCTTCGTTGAAGGCAGCCGTTCCGTCGTACACACCTGCAAGACGCAGTTCATTAGGCAGACCGTTGTTGAATTCGTAGTCGTTGATGATTGCGCTGTATGTGAATAACTGAGCGGCAAGAGCGACGAATTCGAACTCAAGCATGATTGAGCCGTCGTTGCCGTCATTACCGACAGATGCAATCCTCACCGTAACATTTTCTGCATAATTCGTACCGTTGTATATTAGGTTGGCATTAGCGATATAGTCGTTGTTGTACTGCCACTGCACCGCTCTTATCAGTCTGTTGATCGTGATGGTCGCATTGCTCGTTCCTTCCTCGGGCCAAGCGAGGTAGTTATTCGTCTCCTCTACCGAGGCCCTTACGAAGTACATGCCGGCATTTTGAGCTATTGTTCCGTTGAACGGCGCCCATTCAATCTCATTCTCCTCAGCGTACTCGCCAAAATAATACTCCAATTCGCGCGGCTCGTTGTTGACAAATGTAGCGTAATAGTCTTCAAACAGCAGATAGTAGTACTCGTATGTGACTATTACGGTAGTGCCGTCTCCATAAACCACAGCTTCAGCCTCGGAGCAAATCTTATTCTCGTTGCTGACATATATGCTCTGGTAGTAGCCGTTATAATCAACTTCGTTCGAGTTGAAGAACAGATAGCCTGCGGGGTTTCCTTTCTCCACGATTACTATCATGCTGCCCTGCCATCCCTTATAGTTCTCGGTCTCGTCTACTGTTGCAAAGATTTCGTACTCGCCGGCATTCTTAGTGCTGTTGTTGCCTGTCACATCAGCTGCGCTAGAGTCTCCGCCGTGATATACTATCTCAATGCCCAGCTCCTCATCGTATTGGTAATACAAGAGCACTCTCTCTATGGAGTAGTTGTTGGAGTCAAGCGGCGCTGTCACATAGAAGGTGTGGGGGACACCGTTGGTATATACGTAATACGCATATGTGTCCGGACCGTCATTGTTGGCAAACTTAACATTGTTAAGGTCAGCCTTATTCACAGTGACCATCCTCTCGCTGTTGCTGAGGTAGTAGTTGTCCGCGAAGGCGTCACACTCAGGACTCGGGAAAAGCGCGGTTATTTGATACGAACCCGCATTAATCATATTAGCCACGGGATTACCGTTACGCAAGAAGTTCAGCACAAGCTCAAGCTCGCCGCCGGTGTATGCCGTAGCATCGTCGCCCACAAGCGTTATTACTGCCGATATCAGCAGTGAATAGTCATAATTGGTGTATGTGTATACCGCTATGCCCGTCCAGGTGATTGTAACGCTAAGAACAGCGATAACGCATTCCCTTTCGCTTCCGCTTATATTATAATTGCCGTTGATGTCATCCGAATCCGCACTCACTACGGATGCAACCGCGTAATAGGTACCTGCATTCCTGTAGGTCACTTCGTTGTTATATTCGGTATCGGAGTAATACTTCACAACCATATTGTACAGATTGCCCCCGTATATTCCGATGTCAAGTCCCACCAAGTTGAATGTCGCATTGGCGCTTCTTACGGTTCCGTTATATGTCAGACTGAAGTCAGTCCAGGTAATTGTGCGGTTGAGTCTTGTTATACTGACCCCTTCGGTTATGTTGTCAATCTCATAGTTGAGCATATCCGCGCCGATGAGCGTGAAGAGTATGGAGTTAGCTTCCAGCACATTCTTGCTGTTGAATTCTGCGATTACAGTCAAATCATCTGTAGCAACAATGCCTGAACTTGCGCTTTCGAATATGGTTATTACTCCATTGCCTGATGAATCGGGATACGTTGAGGTTCCGTCATAGACCTTTGTAAGCTGCGGCATTATCGGTAACAGTTTTCTTACGAGTATTACGCCGGTATTGACATTAAGAATGTAATAATTGTCGGCTATAATCTCCGGCGAGCCCACTATTGTGAATTCAATCGCTTTATTCGAGCCCGCGTTCTTTGTGCGGTAAGCTCCCAAAACTTCTATCTGATCCACACCGCAAACTCCGCTTATCGTGAAGCCCACATCTGTCGTGCCGTCATATATGCGTGTCCAGTTGGGATTCGCCGCGGTGTACGAAGCGATTAACTGCGCTTGGTTGATAGTAAGCCTTGCGTTGAGGTCAAGCTGTTCGTAATTGTCGCCGTCCACTGTAATTGTTGCCTCGACAGTATAGTACGAGACCACACCTTCGACGAGATTGACGAAGGTTGCGCTGTTGCCGCTAATCGTTGCGCCGCCGAACTTGGTGATGGTGTACACAACATTTACGGGTTCGCCGTACTGTGTCAGCGTACCGCTTATCGCTATCGCATGCGCCGAAGCATTGTAGGTGACCGTAATGTCGCTCATCGTGATGCCCGTAATTACTGCCCTTTCAATCTCCCAGTCGAATACTAATTCGAGAGCGCCTTCTATCGTGTAGTTGCTGTTGGATACCTCAAGAATCTTTGCTCTGTAAAGGCCTGCGTTTACTGCCGAGTAGTTGAGCTTTCTGCCTTCCTCCACGATACCGGTATTCACTATGGTCAGCGTGGCCTCATCATCCGTTTCGAGATTAGCTACGGTTGCAGATATGGTCTTTGTTGTGCTGTCATATGTGTATAGATTCAAGCCGTTCCATACGATCTCGACTATCTTCGGATTAATCTGCCACTCCTTGCTGCCGTTAGCGCGTATAATGTAGTTCGCGCTTATTCCGGTATCTGCAAGGTATGCGTTGGCGATGTATGTGCCCGCGTTGGTCTTGACATTGTTGATATACTCAATCGATATGGACTCAGCGTCAACCGTGTATACTCTGTAGTCATTATCTGCAGTTGCTCCCGCGAC
>CAYTUT010000020.1:0-1193 GCA_964441295.1 uncultured Christensenellaceae bacterium
ATTGCTATAATAATAGTTTTACGCCGGCTAATCGTATTGAGCGGTTATAATTATTGGGCAGTTGCCCACGAAATATCGATATTTTGCGATGCGTAATCCGCGTCATCGGGGTGATACGAATAGTAGTAAGCCGTATTAGACATCGACTTAATTGTCATGTCCAGCAAAAGTACTCTAAACGGGCCGCTCCATTCTTCGTATGCAAGTATTGATTTTGGCAATCCGTTAGACCATACTTCCAAAGTAAAATTGACCTTGTCGAACTCCAGCGAATCAATTTTTGACATTTTGCGAAATATTTCTCTCTGAATAAAGGTTGAACTGTCTTTCGCCGTCTGATCGGACAAATCCAACTCAAAGCTAACAGTATAGTAGCCGTGCTCGCTTTTGCTTATGCGAAGAGTGCTTATATCGACCGTTTCGCTGCTTAGCATAAAGTTGCCAAGGCTAACAAACTCTGCTTTATAATCCATAGTATTCGAGATATCGCGTGAGTATATCTTACCTTTTGTAAAATCGCAGGCGGTATATGGAAAGTCTGCTTTGACTAGTATATCACTTCGTTTTGCAGGCTCTTGTATTGTGACTTTTTGTCCCTCAGACCAATAATGGCGGGACGCAGTATCCAGAGAAGGCTGCATTAACGGAAGCAAAAAATCGGGATTGGAGGCGCTGATTTTGGTCATGTTGTGAAAATACCAGCTGTCTGTGTTAAAAATGAAAATGCTGGAAGCAATCATTGACAGGCTGCCCATTTTGCCGGGAGTGGTGTTGCCTTGCATGACGGCAATGCGTGAAGCATAAGGCAAAAGCGTAAGATTGCTTTTGACTGTCTCAATGAGATAGTCAAAAGCAGTCGAATAGTCTGATGACAGCGCCAAGTCGGGTTCTATCGCCGTCAAGGGATATGAATAATCATACCGCAGATTGTAGTAGCTGTACGAAAACTCCTCGTCAACGATAGTCTCCTTGCCTTTGCAGGAAGACAGCACGGGTAAGCAAATAATTAAGATAATAATCATCGTAGCAAAAGCATTTTTTTTCATTGCCACCTCTACTTAATATTAACCTGTATAAGGCGTGTAGTCAATATCAAATTAAGTATGCCCATTGAGCGAAATATCAAAACTGCAGTATGGGCAAGTCAATAGCCAAAGCGGGGAGGAAAGCTTGGCGAAGCCGAAAGAGAGACG
>CAYTUT010000020.1:1293-14753 GCA_964441295.1 uncultured Christensenellaceae bacterium
ATACCGAGAAAAAACAAAAGGCAGTAACAAACTGCCTTTTGGCGTACCACGAGGGCGCGACGCGTAAAGTTGAGTTGCCTGTGGCAAGTCAATAGCCAAAGCGGGGAGGAAAGCTTGGCGAAGCCGAAAGAGAGACGTGTATAACGGCTCGAGAGGGCTGACGACCTGGGCGACGCCGCATAATGGGTTCGAATACCGAGAAAAAACAAAAGGCAGTAACAAACTGCCTTTTGGCGTACCACGAGGGATTCGAACCCCCGGCCTTTTGGTCCGTAGCCAAACGCTCTATCCAGCTGAGCTAGTGGTACAGGTAATAATTATTATATTGAGCAACGAGGTCAAAGTCAATTGTTTTTAGTATTTTGTCAAGAAAAGTTAAGAATTTTTGCGGCAAAAGTTGCGCGTGCGCAGGCGGCTTTTGTATAAGGAAAAAATATATATAATTGGATATCAATACGGTATTGTAATACCTGCAATGCGCGCGCCGACTTGTTAATAACGCGGAAAAGTGGTATAATATAACTAAGAAAAAACAAGCGTAAGACACCTTTATAGTGTTGTTGGTGCGGAATGCCCGGAAGAGGGCGTAAAGCGCTTTTTGATATTTACATACTCATTTTGACAAAACAATAAAATGCAATAAAACAACTGCTAAATTAACAATTATTACTGATTTACTTAGTAATCAAAAAATTAACAAAACCACAACATATTGTTTTCAAAATTGGTATTGACAACAATATATAGTGTGTGGTATAGTGTATTTACAACAATTCACGAGGAGACTTATTATGGTTAGGACAATAGTAAAAAGAGACGGAAGAACAGACAGTTTTGATGTTAACAAGATAGCGGCGGCGATCAACAAGGCGGCGATTGCAAGCAATGACGACACCGTTAATGCTTTTAAGCTTGCCGAAATGGTATCCGCAAGCCTTAGTGTGAAATTTCCGGACGGAACCTCTCCTACTATTGAGGACATTCAGGACACCGTAGAAAAGGTACTCATGGAGAATGATCATCCTGCCGCTGCCAAGGCATATATTCTCTACAGAGAGAGGCGCAAGAATGTAAGAGAATCCAACGCGCTTATTGCCGCCACTGTCGGAATGTTCACCAACTATCTTACCGAGGCGGACTGGAATGTAAAAGAGAACGCCAACATGCAAAAGAGCGTTAACGGTCTCAATAACTATATCAGAGAGACATTCACCAAGAAGTACTGGCTCAACGATGTATATCCCGAGGAGATAAGAAAGGCGCACGAGGAGGGTGACCTCCACTTGCACGATCTCGGATTTTTTGGCCCGTATTGCGCAGGCTGGGATCTGAAACAGTTGTTGTTGGAGGGATTTGGCGGAGTGGAAGGCAAGGTAGAATCCAAGCCGGCTAAGCATTTGAGAGCCTTTTTGGGTCAGGTGGTCAATTCCACTTTCACCACACAGGGCGAAACGGCGGGAGCGCAGGCATGGAGCAGCATTGATACCTATTGCGCGCCTTTTATCAGATATGACAGCATGACATACCCTCAGGTAAAGCAGTGCATACAGGAATTCGTATTTAATATGAATGTGCCCACCAGAGTCGGATTCCAGTGTCCTTTCTCCAATCTTACCTTTGATATAAGGGTTCCGCACACTTTCGCAGACCAGCCTGTAATATACGCAGGTCAGTATATGACGGAGACATACAAAGAATTCCAGAAAGAAATGGATATGTTCAACGAGGCTTTTTGCGAGGTTATGCTTGCAGGAGACGCCAAGGGCAGAGTATTCACGTTCCCTATCCCGACTATTAACATTACTAAGGACTTTGACTGGAACAGCGCTGTTGTAGACAGATTTATGGAGATTACCTGCAAGTACGGCATTCCGTATTTTGCCAACTATGTCAACAGCGACCTTTCCCCGGAAGATGCGGTGTCCATGTGCTGCAGATTAAGGCTTGATGTGAGAGAACTGAGAAAGAGGGGCGGCGGCTTATTCGGCAGCAATCCTATGACCGGCTCGATCGGCGTGGTCACTATCAATTTGCCGCGTATTGGCTATACCTCGCGCGATGAAAGCGAGTTTTTCGCAAAACTCAAGTATGTTTCCCTTCTTGCCAAGAACTCTCTCGAAATCAAGAGAAAGATTATTGAGGACCAGAGCAACAAAGGACTCTACCCCTATTCGACCCATTATCTAAGGAGCGTAAAGGCGCGCACCGGCGCATACTGGACCAATCACTTCAACACAATCGGAATTGTGGGAATGAATGAGGCGCTTCTCAACTTTATGGGCAAGGATATAGGCACACCCGAGGGGCTTGCCTTCTCGATAAAGGTACTGAAGTACATGCGTGAGCTTATGATGGAGTTCCAGTCCGAGACGGGTATGAGCTACAATCTTGAGGCCTCTCCCGCGGAGGGAACGAGCTATCGTCTTGCAAGACTGGACCTTCACAAGTTTGGGGGTAAGCTCAAGGCAAGCGGCAAAGATGTGCCTTATTATACCAACTCGGCTCAGTTGCCTGCCAACTATACAGACGACATTATGGAATGCATAAGGTTACAGGACGAGATTCAGTCGCTCTATACAGGAGGCACGGTACAGCATCTGTATCTTGGAGAGAAGATTAACGACATCAGCGTATGCAAAAAACTCATTAAAAAGATTTTTTCCACATCACATATGCCATACATTTCTATAACTCCTACCTTCAGCGTATGTAATGAACACGGATATATCGCAGGTGAGCATTATGCTTGTCCGGTGTGCCAGGGCAAGACAGAAATATATTCGAGGGTTACTGGTTATCTAAGACCAATCGAGAACTATAACGACGGCAAGAAAGAGGAATTCAAGGAGAGAGTCAAGTTTGTCGTCAAGAATGAGCAGATAGAGAATGTCCAGATCTGAGCGTGGAAGGAGAAGAGATGCATATTGCAGGCTATAATCCCAATTCGTTCGTAGATTATCCCGACAATATTGCAGCCGTTGTGTTTATCAGCGGCTGTAATCTTGATTGCTGGTACTGTCATAACAAGTGGATAATAGCGGCAAGGGATGTATATGACAAGGACGATATCTTGTCAAGGATAGACAAAAACAAAGGCTTTATAGACGCAGTGGTGATCAGCGGAGGCGAGCCTACTCTTGCCGACACGGACGAGCTTATTGATTTTGTCAAGCGTATCAAGGAGATTGGGCTGAAAGTTAAGCTCGATACCAACGGAACCAACTTTGACGCGCTGCAAAAGCTGTTGCCCTATCTTGATTATGTAGCGATGGATATCAAAGCGCCGCTTGAGAAGTACGGCGAAATCACCCCTATCGGCAAGCAACAGGTAGAAAGTATCAAAAATAGCATAAAGTTGCTCATCAACAATATAGAATGCGAGTTTCGCACAACTTTTGTCCCTTCTCTAGACGAGAACGATATCCACTCGATTGCTGAGCTGATAAGAGGCGCCAAAAGGTATTATCTGCAGCAGTATGTGCCGGTTGAGGAGCACAAAGAGATATTGTCGCATCCGCCAGCGTATTTGAAGAGCGTTTGCGACAGCTTAGCGGAGGCTGGATATCCATGCGAGGTAAGGGGTATTTGACAAGACCTTTATATATGGTATAATAATCAGGGTGGCAATTATGAATATTCATGAATCGGGAGAAAACTATCTAGAAACAATCCTTATGCTGCAGCAGCTCAAAGGCAATGTGCGTTCGGTGGATATAGTCAACGAGCTTGGCTATTCTAAGTCGAGCGTATCAAGAGCGGTCAACATTTTGCAGGACGCTGGACTGATAAATATCGACCCGGCGAGCGGCAATATAACATTCACCGAAGCCGGCATCAAGCGAGCTAAGCAGATATACAGCCGTCATAATATTCTCAACGACTTCCTTTTAAGACTAGGCATCAGCAGCGAAACAGCGGAAAAGGATGCCTGCAGGATAGAGCATGTGATAAGCCCTGAGACATTCGAAGCCATAAAAAATTTCGTCGCAAAAAGTTGAAATTAAACGCAAAAAGTGTTGACACAGCGCGGTAGCGGTGATAATATAATAGTGTAGCAGGTTCGCATATGCGAACAAGGGGCAAAAGCGATTTTGCCTTTAATATACAACAGTAGTTCGCATATGCGAACGGGGCGGACGGAAAGTACGCCTTTAATAATCAAAATAGGTTCGCATATGCGAACGCAAATTGGGAGGACTATATGGCACTTGCATTTGCGCCGTTCGGCAAGGAGTTGAGAATTACTGGCATTGCCGCCGATGAAAAAACCAAAAGGCATCTGGAAAATCTAGGCCTTATTGTGGGCACAGGTATTATGTCAATGTACGACATAAAGGGAGATGTGATAATTAAGGTAAGAGATTGCAAAATTGCGCTCAACAGGGCGCTGGCGATGAAAATATTCGTGGCATAGGAGTAAGAGATATGGAGAAAAGGCTTAAGGAGTTTGTGCCTAACGAGAGAGGCGTTGTTAAGAAGGTTGTAGCAGAGGGCAGGATACGGAGAAGGCTGTTCGATATGGGGATCACTCCTGGCGCAGAAATAGTAATGCGCAAGGCGGCACCTCTTGGCGACCCGATAGAAATCACAATCAGGGGCTATGAGCTCTCGCTGAGAAAGGACGAAGCGGCGGCGGTGTGTATGGAGGTATAGTATGAGATTCGCTTTGGCAGGCAATCCTAACAGCGGCAAAACCACGCTGTTTAACGCCCTTACCGGAAGTACGGCGCATGTTGGCAACTGGCCGGGTGTAACCGTGGATAAGAAAGAAGGTTACTACAAAAAACTGTCAGAAAAGATACAGATAGTGGATTTGCCCGGCATTTATTCACTCTCGCCGTATACTCCGGAGGAGGTAATATCCAGAAACTATCTTTTAATGGAACGGCCGGATGTAATTATTAATATTGTTGATGCGACCAATCTCGAAAGAAATCTTTATCTGACCACTCAGATACTGGAGATTGACATACCTGTAATCGTTGCGCTCAATATGATTGATGCGCTTGAGCGCAACGGCGATTCTATCGATACGGCAAAATTAGAAAAAAAGCTGGGTGTACCTGTTGTCGCGATAAGCGCACTGAAGGGGAAGGGGATTGCCGACCTCATGCAAAGAGCGTACGAATCAGCAAAAGCTGCCCGAAAAGGCGCTTCCGTGCTGCATGGCTCTACGGTTAACGCGCTTTTCTCCGAGGTTTTGGAGTTGTATGCCGGTAGTGGTATTGCCGATACCGTTTTTCACGCCGTCAAGATGATTGAGGGCGATGAGCTGGAGCTTAGCAACTATCCTAACATTGCAAGGCGCGTAGAAAGTATCAAGGCATCAATGAATTTTGAGGAGTTCGACAACGATTATGAGGGTATTGTCGCTGACGCAAGGTACAAATACATAACTCGGCATTACACCGGCGCGCACAAGAGGTCAAAGAATAAGCATAATGAATCGCACAGTGACAAAATTGACAAGGTGCTCACGAATAGATTGTTGGGCATCCCGTTGTTTTTGATAATAATGCTTGCTGTCTTTCATTTGACTTTCAGCAAAAATCTTTTGTTTGCAGGCCATTTTATTCCGGAAGGCTCTTTTGATATCGCGATAATCGGCACCGATGCCATCAATTCGCCGGGGGTTATGCTCTTTAAGCTGATGGAGCTTGCAACAGATAGTTTGGGCGGCTTGATTGAGGGAGCTTTGGCAGCGGCGCCCGAGTGGGTAGGCGGACTGATTATAGACGGACTGCTTGGCGGTTTGTTCGCGGTTTTGTCATTCCTTCCACAGATACTTGTACTATTCTTCTTCCTTTCCTTGCTGGAGGACAGCGGGTATATGGCGAGAGTGGCATTCATAATGGATCGGGCATTCAGGAGATTTGGACTTTCCGGCAAAGCCTTTTTGCCGTTACTTATGTGCTTTGGCTGCGCCGTGCCCGGTATTATGACAACAAGAACGCTTGAAAATGAGAAAGAGAGGCGTATGGCAATAATGCTTACCCCGTTTATGTCCTGCGGGGCAAAAATGCCCATATGGGCAACCTTTGCCGGGATAATGTTTGCAGGGGCGTTTGCCGAGCTTATCGTATTCGGAGTGTATCTTTTGGGAATAGCAGTGGCAATTCTTGCCGCCATAATACTCAAAAAAACCGCATTGAGAGGCGAGACGCCGCCATTTATTATGGAACTGCCGGCGTACCATCTTCCTCAATTAAAAAACACAGGAGTGCAGCTTTGGCAAAAGCTAAAGCATTATATTATGAGAGCGGCGACTGTCATTGCCGGCTCGGTAATAGTGATTTGGGCGCTTACTGCCTTCAATTTTAGATTTGAGATGGTAGAGCCCGGACAAAGCATGCTCGGTCAAATCGGCAGAGTGCTTGCGTGGTTATTTGTACCGCTCGGATTCGGCATGGGCGCAAGCGGATGGCAGTTCGTGGTCGCAGCGCTTACCGGACTCGTGGCAAAAGAAATGGTCGTTGCAACTATGGGAGTATTCTCGGGCATGCAGGGTGATGCAGTGCTTGAGTCGGGCGCGGGAGAATTGCAGGGCACAGGGATAGCCAGCATGATCAACGGCATAAGCGGCCCCGCCGCGTTTTCTTTCATGGCATTCAATTTGCTTAGTATACCTTGCATGGCGGCGGTAGCGGCCGCCAAAGGCGAATTAAGAAGCGCAAAGAAGCTAATGGCAGCGCTTGCATTTTGGCTGCTTACTTCATACATTGTGGCGCTGTTGATCTACTGGGTAGGAGTGTATTGGTGGCTCGGCATTGCCATAGCGGCAATTGTAGTCCTAACAATCGCGATATTCCAGTGCGTCAATAGATTGAGCAGCAAGCGCAAAAAGAGCAGGGCGTGACAGCGCAAAGGAGTGAAAAAATGCAATTTATAGAGATAAGCGTAATAATTGGGGCGGCGGCTATCGTTGTGTCCACTGTAATATACGCAATAATAAGAAGAAAAAAACATGTATGTTCCGGATGCGCAGATTGCAAAAACTGCTCGGCAAAATACGGCTGTACGCAATGCAATGATTCAAAACACGGTCAATACGGCAAATAAAACGGGGCAAATTACTTTCGGCAGCTGACAAAGCGATATAGCTTCCTCCTTACTTAAAATGCCGTTGTGTCTTCGGACACAACGGCATTTTTCAACAATAGGCGCAATCGCCGACACCCTGTAATAGGTCAATCAATGATATCCCGTGCAAGCAACAAAAGCTACTCTTGCGTGGAGCATGGCTCGACATTTTCCATCGATAAGGTTTTGTTGGCGCGCATCTCGGCTAACTCGTAGGTTATCCTTAGTTTTTCTTTGCCTACGATAGGATAGAAAAAAATCGGAATCATGCTGAGCAAGCAGCCAAGCCCCGGTACCATTACAAGCGTAAAATACACAATATTCTTTGTGGCAACCGTTATTGTCTCGGCATTGGCATCATAACCTGACAGCTGTATCATTGCTAAGCCAAGACCTACGCTCAGCGCGGTTGTCAGCTTGACCACAAAACTCAGCACCGAATAGTGCATTCCTTCGGAACGTATCCCTGTCTTCCATTCGTAATAATCTACGCAGTCGGCTATCATTACCATTGTCATGAAGGAGTGCGGTCCGTACATTAAACCTACAAACAAAAGGCTTATCATGATATAAGCAAGAGAAGTAACGCCGGAAAGGAATATGATAAATGCGGCTAGCGCTATCACACCTCCATAAATGGCCATGACTACGAATGTAGTCTTTTCGCCCCATTTTCTTGTAAGTATAGGAGCAATGCTCATGCTGACAAGGCTTGACAGGGCGGAGGTTGCGCCTAGCAGTATTATTGCATTGTCTCCGCTGAGGGGTCTGCCCATAATAGTTATCGTACCTACCAGCGTATGCGCCGCCTGCGCCTGGATAACTACAGCTGTGCCTCGGCTGAAGCCAAGGACAAGAGACAGCAGCAAAAGAAGCAGGGGAGGGTTGCCCTTAAGCATTTTCAGCAACTCTTTCGGAGAGGTTTTGTTGCGCTGGTATGGTACTTTTTCTTTAGTGAAGAAGTAAATTAAGCTGAACGAACCGCCCCCAATTAAAGCGACGGTAATTGCGGCAATCAGATACTGCTCGGCATAGATTTCGCCGCCTTCAGAAGATGTGATGATGCATATCAGCGGCATAATGACCACGCTGAGGCTTAGGCCGACATTTTTTAGTATATTTGATATTCCGGCAATACTGTTACGCTCAATCGGCGACGGCGTAATAGCGCCCAGCATGCTTTGCGAGGGTATGTCCGCGAAGGTCATTGCCATGCACCAGAGCAAAAATGTAATGAAAATATACACATACAGCCCCGGACCGCGAAAGGGTACGACGATGAATATCACTATAGTCATTATGAAGAAGGGAACCAAAGATATTAAGATAAATGGACGCAGCTTGCCTTTGCGGAAATTGGACTTGTCGATTATGCTTCCAAATACCGGGTCAGCCACGGCGCTTGTAAGTCTTGCAACAAACATTATAATTCCAAGCAGCATAAAATTGGCACCCATTGTCTTGTTATAAAATTGCGCCTGATAGGAATGCATAAGACCGACTATCGCTTGAACACCGAAAAGTCCTAAAGAAAAGGCAAGAATCTCGCTCTTTTTTACATATTTTTTTGTTGACAATCCGTTAACTTGCATAGCTTTCAGACGCATTGCGGTTTGTCCAAATAGGGAGAAAAACTGATTTTTGCTTTGCAGCCCGCTTCGGAAGAAAAGGATATGCCTGTGGAATTCTCATAAGGATAGACAGTGTTGGACATGCAATACTTTTCGTCGGCAATAAGCTCAATGCTCGATTTGTCCGAAAAGATTTCGATATTGATATCCTTTTCACCCGAGGTCTTGCAATAGCGTATATTACAGTTGCCGTCAAGCCTAGTGCCGTCAATCGGATAGCCGCTCTTTTCACGGTCGAATGTCAGCATGCCGTCTTTGTAGGTGATTACGGTTTTGTTTTGACCGTTTTTGCGGAGGTTGACGGTTAAGTCACCCTCGCCTTTCAAGCTGATAAGCAGACGAAAGCATTCGCCTTCCATGCCCTTAACGGTAGTTTCTTCTTTTACTGTAAGGTTTTTTACAATCTTGTCAAGCTCAAAATACGAGTATATCTCTCTTACCGGCTTTTGTCTTAATTGACCGTTTTCGTCAATAGATATTTCTTTTGGTAGCGTCATCATGCCGGCATAGCCGTGATTAAGATACTTTGTGGGGATGGCGCGGAACCACATCTGCATCCACGCTATAATTAATGTTCTGCCGTCTTCTGCCGTCACAGTCTGAGGCGCATAGTAGTCGCAGCCGTAATCGAGCTCTTTGGGGTCCAAATGAGAAGTAAAGGTGCCGTTTTCGAGATCTGCCTTGCCTTTTACATATACGCTAGAATGTATATTCTGGTAAGTTGGCCCTTTGGTCTCTGTAAACATAACACTGTATATCAGGATATCGCCGTTGTCAGAAAGCATCAAGTCGGGACACTCATATATACCCATTTTTCTCGCCGCATCCTTAATAATTGTGGAGACAAAGCGCCAATCAAGCAGATTTTGCGAGCAGTATAATGCAATCTGTCTGCCTTTTTTGTAGCTTGCGCCAATCAAAGCGTAGTATGTATCGTCTTTCTTAATAATTTTGGGGTCGCGGAAGGAGAATCTGCCCGAATGAGGAGGACGCAGTTCTGAGCCAATGATGGGCACAGGTACCTTTGTAAAGCTGATACCGTCCGCGCTGTAGGCAAGTACCTGATGCTGCTTTAAGAAGGGCACTCCGGTGTACATCAAACACAGCTTGCCGTTATGCTCGATCGCTGAGCCCGAAAAACAGCCCAAGAAGTTATCCAGCGCCGAATTGGGCTTGAGCGCAATCGGCAGATGCTGCCAATTGACCAAGTCTTTGCTGACGGCATGCCCCCAGTGCATTCTACCCCAACTAGACGAATGCGGATTGTGCTGATAAAAAAGGTGCCATTCACCCTTAAAATAGCTGAATCCGTTGGGGTCGTTAATCCAGCCCTTGGGCGCGGTAAAATGATACAGGGGTCTAAAAGCGTTGTTATCGATTGATGGAAGATTCTTTATAAGCGATTTTTTCATAATTAATTAACCCTCAGTTCGTCTTTTACGCTGTCGATATATTCCAATAGCTCGTGGACAGAGGGCAGAGAGGACAGCACTCCCTTTTTTGAGCATACAAGCCCCGAACACGCACTTGCCTTGTATATAGCGTTTTTAATTGTTGTTTCGGGTGAGTTGATGTCAAGATAGGCAAGAAAGGTGCCGATAAAGCTGTCGCCTGCGCCGGTAGTGTCCACGCAATTAATCGGGAAGGGCACCTGATTGGTGACAGAGTGCTTCGTATAACAGCGGCTGCCTTGAGCGCCGAAGGTGATAAGAACAATGCTTGCGTTCTCAAGAAGGCGCGCCGCGATGCTGTCGGTATCATCGGTGCCCATAATGAATTCGCACTCATCTTGGGATATTTTGATTATATCAGCTTTTAACAAAAACTCGTTGACCACCTTTCGATATTCGTCGTGGTCGCTCCAAAGCGCTTTGCGGATATTCGGGTCAAAAGACACTGTGCCTCCCGCCGCCTTGATTCGCTCGATAGCCTCGATAGTTGCGCCCTTGACCGGCATATCCACAAGGTCAACAGAGCAGAAGTGCAATATGTCCTCCGGAGTGAACTTAATACAGGCGATATCATCTTTCTCGAGAAACATGTCGGCAGAGGGATTACGGTAAAAAGCAAATTCTCTCTCGCCGTTTTCTTTAAGAGAAACAAAGCTCAAAGCGGTATTAGCGCGTTTTGTCTTGGTAAGATAGGTGGTGTTGACGCCGGCCTCCTTGAGTTCTCTTATGATTTTGTCACCAAAAATATCCTCGCCGACCTTGCCGATAAAATATGCTTCGCAGCCCAGCTTTGCAGCGCAAGCAGCGACATTGGCGGGAGCACCTCCCGTTATCGGAATAAAGCCCTTTTCCTCATAGGGCAAAAAGTCAATCAAAGCCTCGCCTATCGAAAATATACGCATATACGCTCCCCTCAATACTTATATAATAATTATATACCAACATGCGCAAAAGTCAATCATGTATTTTGTCGAGCGGACAAAAACAGCCAAAAAATCCGTGGCATTGCGCCGCAGTCCGACCGCCCGCGAGATCGTATCTTAGAAATGCTCTTTGTTAGAAAAGATACGCCGCCGAATTATTACAACCAGAGGGCTTATTGCTACGGAAAGTAAATCTTTTGCATCAAGTATCCAGAGGCAAATGATGGTTTTTGTTGAAGGAAATAACCTTTTTGTATTGACAAAAACGATCAAAAATGATAAAGTAATAATTATTATTATTTTAGTAAATTCTTTAGGAGGAACTATTATGGCGAAATATGTTTGTGTTGCATGCGGTTATGTGTACGATGAAGTTACAGGCGAGCCGGAAAACGGTATCGCAGAGGGCACGAAGTGGGAGAATGTTCCGAGTGATTACACTTGCCCCATTTGCGGTGTGGGAAAGGATATGTTCGAACTGCAATAGTTTTTGAGGGGTAAATATGGCAATAAAGGTTAAAGAAGGACTCTATTATGTAGGTGTCCTCAATCCCAATTTGAGAGTGTTCGATATTGTTATGAATACCGAATACGGAACGACATACAATTCTTATCTCATTAAGGACGAAAAGACCGTGCTTGTCGAGACCTGTCATAAATCCTTTTTTGATGAATACATAGCCAAGATTGAAGAGGTCGCGCCTATTGAGAGTATAGACTATATACTATTCAATCACACCGAGCCTGACCATTCGGGAGCGCTAAAGCAGCTGAAGAGGCTTGCGCCGAGGGCAAAGCTGGTGTGTTCTAAGGCCGCTTCGATGTATATTAAAGGCATTACCAACGAGGATTTTGAGACAATAACGGTTAAGGAAGGAGATGCCTTGTCCTTGGGCAAAACGACCTTAAGGTTCGTTTCTGCTCCCTTTTTGCATTGGCCGGACTCCATGTTCACATATGCCGAAGGGCTGGACACTGTATTCACTTGTGACTTTTTGGGTACGCATTATTGCGAACCGAGGATATTCGACACAGATATAACCTATCGCGAAAAGTACAAAAAGGCAATGAAGGGCTATTATGACGCAATATTCTCGCCGTTCAAGCCGTATGTGCTTGCCGGCCTGACAAAGCTTGAGGGATTGAAGTTCGATACGGTGTGTAACAGTCATGGTCCCGTGCTCACAACGAATGGTCTATATTCCTACGTCAAAGACAGCTACAAGCAGTGGAGCGCTCCCGCGCAAAAAAGCAGACTATTGCTGCCGATATTCTATTGCAGCGCGTATGGATATACCAAAAAATTGGCAGAAGAAGCCTACAACACCGTCCGTAATGAGCGACCGGATATAGAATGCTCTCTCTTTGACATCAGAGAGAATTGTATCGGGGATATGGCAGCGCTGATGAATGCTGCTGACGGCTTCATGCTGGGGTCGCCTACCATCAACAAGGATACGGTACCCATCGTCTGGGAGCTTCTTGCGCATATTGATGTCATCAACAGCAACAAAAAGCCCGTGGGAGTTTTTGGCTCGTACGGCTGGAGCGGAGAGGCGGTCGGAGCAATAGCCGCAAGACTTGCGGCAAGCAGAATCAATGTTGTTAAAGAGGGCTTTAGAGCAGTTTTTTGTCCTGACGACAGCGATCTTGCCGCAATGCGCGAATATACAAAGGCGGTTTTGTCCGAAATCAAGTAGAAGCAAAATTAAGTAAAATTATAGCATTAAATGTCCGGGACACAGTAATCCCGGGCATTTTCTTATTAATTCGACAGTATTAACCAAGAAAGATTAATAGCAGTCATAATTCGTGTTGCCGCGCGTAGTATTGTATAATAAAAATGACGAGGCTACTATGGAAGAAAGGGACTTAATAAGGATTATTGAGCACGCGCTCAGCAAAAACAAAGCAATCAAAGATTTTTGTCGCTATCAAGGCAACCGAGCCTTACAGATTATGGCGCAGGACGGAACGGTATTTAATATTTTGCCGGTCAACGCGACAGGAAAAGCGCTCAATTTGTGCGGCAAAGCCAAGCAAAATTAATTATCGGCTATGTATGGGGCGGATAAGCAGAGATATTGCAAAGCGGCGCTAATTTGTTGTATAAAAGGGCATAAGAGGCGATGATTACTCATCAGCCTCTCATTTTGCGCTGGCAATCAGCTTTAGCAGTGCTTCTTTGGACTGCAGTCCTACGCTTTTTTGAATCGGCTTGCCGCCTTTGAACAACAATAGTGTTGGGATGCTCATTATTCCGAACTCCGCTGACAGCTCGTTTTGCTCGTCTACATTAATCTTGCATATTTTGGCGTCTGAAACTTCCTCCGCAAGCTGAGCAATTATTGGCGCTATCATTTTGCAGGGACCGC
>CAYTUT010000021.1:0-14711 GCA_964441295.1 uncultured Christensenellaceae bacterium
GGCGGCAACAAAATAGAGGGCGCATTCGAGGCATTGGATGCGTTGCGCGCTAAGGGCAAAACGGTATGCTTTGTCACCAATAATTCTTCTCGTTCCAACCAGACTTATGTAGAAAACCTTGCCAAAATGGAGGTTTTTATCACTCCTGACGAGATATACACCTCGGGAGAGGCGACTTGTGAGTTTTTGAATCGTAAGCACCCCGGCAAAAAAGTTTTTTTGCTCTCTACCGATGATGTCTACAACGAGTTTAAAAGTTTTGGAATACCGCTGTCATACGATGACCCGGACATTGTGGTTATGTGCTTTGACACATCGCTGACCTACGCGAAGCTCAATAAGGCATGCGAATATATCTATAAGGGAAAGTTGTATATCGCAACTCATCCCGACACTAATTGCCCGGCGCCTGAAAGTCCTATGCCCGATGTGGGCAGCTTTATCGCGCTCATAGAATCGGCAATAGGCAGAAGACCCGATGTGATAGTGGGCAAGCCGCACCGTGAAATGGCAGAAAGCATTATTGCGAAGTACGGTCTGGATAAAAGCGAGATAGCGATGGTCGGAGATAGGTTGTATACCGACATATTATTCGGCGTTGACAACGGCTTCAGTTCTATACTGGTAATGACGGGAGAGACCACGCCCTCTATGCTGGAGACAAGCGGCATTCAGCCCACTCTCGTTTTGACGACATTCAAGGATATATTGGAATATATTGATTAGTTGTACAAAAACGGGCAAAATTTAGCATTAAAATGCTTGTTATTTGATATTTGTTGTGTTAAAATATTGAAACACGATTATTCTGGAGGACGCTGGCTTGTTAAATATTTTTTTGATGGCTATCACATATAATGCAAGAACGATTGCGGCAGGAATATTAATGATACTGACCGTGGTGTGTTCTATTGCGCTTATTATTATGATACTGATGCAAAAGGGCAATACTAATGATGTCGGGGCCATTACTGGCGGCAAATCGGAGAGTTATTACGGCAAGAATAAGGCAAGAACCATTGATTCAAGACTGAAAGTTGGGACGATAGTTCTTGGAATACTAGTAGCGATAATCGCAATAGTGTTCTTCATAATTGCGCCGATAGCAGGCTAAGTAATTATAAGTACAAAATTGACTTATTGAGGTGGCTCCCGAGCCACCTTTTTTAACGGCAATTCCATTAAACAGGATTATACATCCCATGTAGATGATAGACGATAACTTAATCAGGAGAGATATGAGAAGAACAATACACAGAAAAATATTAAGACAAAAAACATACGAGGGCGAATTGCGGGGAAACAGCCGCGGCTTTGCCTTTTTGGTAAGAGGAGAGGGCGCTGACCTTTTTATCCCGCACAAAGGGCTTAACGGCGCGCAGCACGGCGACAGAGTTAGGGCGCGTATTGTAAAGGGAGATGAAGCGGAAGTCGTAGGTATCATAAATAGAGGCATATCAGTGCTTACCGGCAGGGTGGAAAAGACTCGAAGCGGGGCATATATTGTGCCTGATAATGACAGCTATTACACGGATATCGCAGTAGAACAAAGATTTGCTGACAAACTGAAGAGCAACACCAAGGTTGTTGCCGAAATAATCAATTATGACAAGGCGGGCAGACCGACCGCAAGGATACTCGAGGTTTTGGGACTGAGCGGCGACAGTAGTGCCGAGATACTGTCCATATTATTCAACAGCGGATTTAGCGACAGATTCAACAAAAAGACGATTGCCGAGGCAGAGAACCTGAAAGAGGACACCGATTATTCAAAGAGAGCAGACTATCGCGATTTGTTCACCATTACAATCGATGGTGAGGACGCCAAGGATTTTGACGATGCAATCAGTATAGAAAAGACAGCCAACGGCTATCTGTTGTATGTGCATATTGCAGATGTATCGCATTATGTCGCGGAGGGGAGTCTGTTGGACATAGAAGCGTACAAGCGCGCGACAAGCGTGTATTTCCCTGCGCAGGTGTTCCCGATGCTGCCCGAAAAGCTGTCTAACGGCTTGTGTTCGCTAAGACCTCGCGAAGACAAGGCGACAGTGACTGCGAGGATTGTATTCGATGAGGAGGGCAACGCAGCCGGTGTCGAGATTAAAGAAAGCGTCATTTGCTCGGATGAGAGGATGACATACAGCGATGTGCAGAAGATTATCGACGGGGACAAAGAGACTTGCGAAAGGTATCCCCATTTGATTAATATGCTTGAGCTGGCAAGAGAGCTTGCGGCAAAGCTAAAGCAGAAAAGAACAGAGCGTGGAAGCATTGACTTTGCAACCAGCGAAACAAAGATAATAATTAATGAGGGCAAGGTTGGGGGAGTGCTGCCGTACGAATACTACGAAAGCAATGGTATTATAGAGGAGTTTATGATTGCCGCCAACGAGGCAGTCGCCCGCGAACTCGAAAAGCGCGGTTATCCTTGCATATATCGTGTGCATGAGCCTCCCGAAGAGGATAGAATCAAAGTGCTGGAGGCGTACGCCTCGGGCTTTGGATTGACCCCTGACAACAAATATCTAAAAGCGGATGAAGTATCTGCGTTTATCAAAAAATGTCAGGCAACAGAGTTTGCTAAGCTTATTAGCGATGTCGCGGTAAGAACAATGCAAAAAGCGGAGTACAGGACAGACAACATCGGGCATTATGGCTTAGCGTCTGACGCGTATTGTCATTTTACCTCACCTATAAGGAGATACCCCGATCTAGTTGTGCACCGGATGCTGAAGCTGATGCTTAAAGGCGCAGCTGAAAAGCAGATTGAGGATGCGGAGCGTAAGAATCTAAAGACGGCGGCGCATTGCTCGCAGATGGAGCGCGCTGCGGAAAGAGCCGAAAGAGAGGTTGTCGATTATTACAAGGCAGTGTATATGCAAGACCATATAGGCTCAACAAGCGAAGGGGTAATAAGCGGCGTCACGAGCTTTGCAATCTTTGTTATGCTTCCTAACGGTATTGAGGGTATGATACCTGAGGATGCTCTGCCAAGAGACAGCTACTACTACGACCCCAAGAGATACATCCTAATGGGTGAACGCAACCGTTATCGGCTAGGCGACAGACTGACTGTGAGAGTAAAAGCAGCGAATGTTTTCACCCGCAAGATTGTTTTTGAGCTTGTCGGGGATAACGGCGCCGCGCAAAATACCTTGTAAGCCGTACTTGCAAAAATATTTTGTATTTTACTAGCGCTGTGCTATAATTATAGTTATGAAAAAAGACAATGCAATCGCAACCAACAAGAAGGCATACCACGAATACTTTATAGAGGATACCTATGAAGCGGGTATTGTTTTGGTGGGCAGCGAAGTCAAATCCTTGAGATTGCATAATGTCAGCTTTGTGGACAGCTATGTTAAAATTGACGGCTACAGCGCCACTATAATGAATCTGCATATCAGCCCTTACGAAAAGGGCAGCCACTACAATTTGCCCGCAAAGAGAGAGCGTCAGCTTCTGCTGCACCGCAAGGAGATTAATAAACTGCGTGCATTAGTCGAGCGAAAAGGCTATACGCTTGTACCTACTAAGCTGTATTTCAAACAGTCTTTAGTTAAGGTGGAGATTGGCGTTGCAAAGGGCAAGCATACATATGACAAGCGGCAGGCAAGTATGGAGAAAGAAATCGAAAGAGAAAGCCGCCGCGAACTTAAATACGAAAAATATGACTAACAGTCTAAGGAGCAAACAATGAAAAAAGAAAGCATTTGTGTTTACGGAGGATACACGCCGAAGAGCGGCGACACCAATGTTGCGCCGTTGTGTGTAAGTACTACATACGCATACGACACCCCCGAACAGATGGCGCATCTCTTTGATGTGCCTAAGGACGGGCATATATACAGCCGAATCAGCAATCCTACGGTTTGTGTTCTCGAACAGAAGGTAGCAGAGCTTGAGGGAGGAGTAGGCGCAATGGCATGCGCCTCGGGAATGTCTGCGACAACGCTTGCTATCCTGACAGTTGCCAACGCGGGTGACAATATAATATCCCTTTCCACGATATACGGCGGCACATTCAATCTATTCAGCACCACATTGCCCAAGCTCGGCATAGAAGTCCGCTTTGTTGCTCCCGAATCCAGCGATGAGGAAATAGAGCGGCTGATAGATGGCCGAACAAAGATGTTTTTTTCGGAGACTCTTGCCAATCCCGCAATGGTTGTCTTTGACTTTGAGCGTTACAGCAGGCTTTGTAAAAAGTACGGAATACTGCTTGCGGTAGACAACACGATAGCCACACCCATTCTCGTCCGTCCGTTTGATTTCGGCGCGAATGTAGTAATACATTCCTCAACAAAATACTTGGACGGTCATGCCGTTTGCGTAGGCGGGCTTATTGTAGACGGAGGCAATTTTGACTTCCGTAACAATGCTCGTTACACGGATTTTGTAACACCTGACAGCAGCTATCACGGAGTCATCTATGTTGATGAGGGAGGGCCCGCGGCGTATATCCTTAAGGCGAGGATGCAGTACATGAGGGATCTCGGCGCTTGCATGAGTCCCTTTAATGCCTTTCTTACCAATCTTGGCACAGAAACACTCGCTTTGAGAATGGGAAAGCACAGCAAAAATGCGCTTGCAGTAGCCGCAGCGTTAAAAAGCCACTCCAAAATCGAGTGGGTCAAGTATTGCGGCTTGCCTGAAGATGTCAATTATGCTTTGGCGACCAAATACTTTAGCGGAGGCTTTTCGGGCATGGTGTCAATCGGCATAAAAGGCGGTAGGGCAGCGGCGGCGGATTTCATCCGCAATCTCAAGCTGATAAGACAACTCACGCATATTGCCGATATCAGGAGTTGCGTACTGCACCCTGCCTCGACCACTCACAGACAGCTTAGCAGCGAAGGACTTGCCTCTTGCGGCATAAGCGACAACTTAGTCAGATTAAGCATAGGAGTTGAGGCGGTAGAAGATATTCTTATCGATATTCATCAGGCGCTTGACAAGATAAAGGAGTAGATTATGCCAATAGTTATACCAAAGGATTTACCCGCATTTGATACGCTCACCAAGGAAAAGATATTTGTTATGAACGAGCTCAGAGCGACGACACAGGACATCAGACCTATTGAGATTGCGATAGTTAATCTCATGCCTACCAAGATTGAGACCGAAACACAGCTCATGCGCTTGCTGGGCAACTCTCCTCTCCAGATAAACATCACTCTGGTCAAGACGGATACATACAAGAGCAAAAATGTGTCCTCATCTCATCTTGAGCGCTTTTACAAGACATTTGACGATATCAAAAACAGGTATTTTGACGGTATGATAATAACAGGAGCGCCTGTCGAAACAATCCCTTTTGAGGAAGTAGCGTATTGGGAAGAGCTGAAGGAGATTATGGAGTTCGCAGACAAGCGTGTGACAAGCACATTGTTTATCTGCTGGGGAGCGCAAGCCGGACTTTACTATCATTACGGCATCGGAAAGAAACCTTGCAAACGCAAGGTGTTCGGCATATACGAAAATTACGCCGTTATCCCCAATGAGCCTTTGCTCAAAGGGATGAATGATATTTTTTTGATACCTATGAGCCGCCACACCTATGTTCCAGAAAATGAGATTGTAGGCAACCCTAATCTTGTAGTGGTTGCTAGATCTACCGAAAAGGAGTGCGGCATATCGATAGTTAAGTCGCGCGATGACAAGAAGCTTTTCTTTTTCGGGCACAGCGAATACGATAGAGAGACTCTCAAGACGGAGTATCTGCGTGACAAGAAAAAGGGGCTGGATATCCAAATGCCAATCAACTATTTTGCGGATGAGGAGAAGCTTACAGTCAAAATGACTTGGTCGGCAGGAGCCAACCTGATGTTTTACAACTGGCTCAATTATTATGTCTATCAGGTGACTCCGTACTCCTTCGAGTAAGGCAGGCCGTACTACACGCAAGACCGATAAGATTATTAATTATGTTCGATTCCGCCCCGTGTCGGGCGGAATTTTTTTTGCATAGCAACTCAGCTTTTGCTTCGATATCATTAGTTTTTGTTAAAAGCTATCAGCGGGTGCCAAACTGTTTGATAAGATTGCAGACTGCGCCAATAAGCGCGCCCGCATGCGCTTGTGACTTAGTCACTTAATTAAACGGCGTTTTTTGAGTATAATAGTAAAAACTGTATAATAAGATTGATTTAAGCCTAGCCTTGCAGGGTTAGAGCGCAAAACGGAGGGTAATATGAAAGTGCTGATTGTGGGAGGAGTGGCAGGCGGCGCGGCAGCCGCGGCAAGACTGAGAAGGCTGGATGAGCACGCGCAAATAATCATGTTTGAAAGGGGAGAGTATATATCCTTTGCCAACTGCGGGCTGCCATACTATATAGGGGGCGAAATAAGCGACAAAAGCAAGCTTAGTGTCCAGACTCCGGAGAATTTCCACGCAAAGCTTAATGTGGAAGTGAGGATTTTCAGTGAAGTACTGAGCATAGATAGAGAAAATAAGAAAATAGCGGTTAGGGACATTAGGGGCGGCAAAGAATATTTCGAGACCTATGACAAGCTTATCCTATCCCCCGGCGCCATGCCTGTAAGGCCTTCGATAGAGGGCATTAATAATGACAGGGTGTTCACACTGCGCAACATTCCCGACACATTCAAAATCAAAAACTATATTGACCAGACCAAGCCTTCCAAAGCTGTCGTTGTCGGAGGTGGCTTTATCGGCGTTGAGCTGGCGGAAAATTTTGTGGCGCAAGGTATTGATGTAACGCTGGTCGAGATGCTTGACCAGGTTATTGCTCCGATAGATTACGATATGGCCGCAGAGGTTCACAACCATATGCGCGCCAAGGGTGTTGAGTTAATGCTAAAAACTGCGCTGAAAAAAATAGAGGTCAAGGGGGACAGACTCGCCGTTAGCGCTGGCGATAAGGTTATTGACGCGGACTTTGTAGCGCTTGCAATAGGCGTAAGAGCCGAAAGCAGCCTTGCCAAGGAGGCAGGACTCAAGCTCAACGACAAGGGCGGTATAATTGTGGATGACCATATGCGTACACAGGACGAGAATATATACGCAGTGGGTGATGCAATAGAGGTTGCCGATTATGTTACAGGTCAGCCCGTTATGGTGCCGCTTGCCGGACCCGCGAGCAAGCAGGGAAGAATTGCCGCGGATAACATATGCGGCATTGCGAGCTCGTATAAGGCGACACAAGGCAGTTCTATTCTTAAGGCATTTGATTTGACAGTGGCATCCACGGGTATAAATGAAAAGACCGACAAAAGATTAGGCTTGAATTATGAGAAGTCGTTCACATATTCGGGTAATCACGCGGGCTATTATCCGGGAGCGGTCAATATGAGCATCAAGACTATTTTTGACAAAGAGACAGGACGGATTTTGGGCGCTCAGCTTGTAGGATATGACGGTGTTGACAAAAGGGCGGATGTTTTGGCTACGGCAATACGCGCCAATATGACTGCTTATGAGCTCACCGAATTGGAGCTGTGCTATGCTCCGCCGTATTCCTCCGCGAAAGACCCTGTCAATATGGCGGGATATGTTGTGGAGAATATCCTGACGGGCAAGGTCAAAATATTCCATTGGCATGATGTGGAGGCATTGTGCAAGCGCACAGATGTTACGCTGCTTGATGTCAGGGTAGCTGCCGAATTCGACAACAATCACGCGGACGGCTTTGTTAACATTCCGCTGGAGGAGTTAAGGTCAAGGATTGATGAGATTGATAAAAGCAAGCCGGTGTATGTGGCTTGTCAAATCGGCTTGAGAGGATATATCGCGGCAAGACTGCTTTCACAGAGAGGTTTTGATTGCTATAACCTTAGCGGAGGGTATAGATTGTATAGTATTGTGCTCGGCAAGGCCAGCAGGACCGCAAGCGTTAAGATTGATGCGGAGACCCAAAAGGAGGAGAATATGGAAAGTAATAATGTGATTCAGTTGGATACCTGCGGGCTGCAATGTCCGGGCCCTATTGTTAAGCTGTCGGCGGCGCTCAAGGAGGCAAAAGAGGGCGAGATTATAGAGATTTTGACAACGGACCCTGCCTTTGCTTCGGATATAGAAGGTTTTTGTCGCCGTACGGGCAACAAGTTTTTGGGTATAAGCGATTCGAAAGGTATTGCAAGGGCGAAGATTCTAAAGGGGACTGCGGTTGCCGAAAGTAGCGGATGTAAAGTGGTGACCAGCGGCAACAGCAAGAATTTCATTGTTTTCTCAGGTGATCTTGACAAGGCGATAGCTTCCTTCATTATGGCGAACGCAGCGGTAGCTATGGGACGGCATGTGGAAATGTTTTTTACCTTCTGGGGGTTGAATATATTAAGAAGGCCCGGGAAAGTCGAGGTCAAAAAATCCATAATAGAGAAAATGTTCGGATGGATGATGCCGCGCGGCAGTACAAAGCTCGGATTGTCAAAGATGAATATGGGCGGTATGGGCTCGGCAATGATTAGAGGGATAATGAAAAAGAAAAATGTAAGCAGTCTTGAAGAACTTATAAAAATGGCAATGGATAGCGGAGTAAAAATCGTGGCTTGCTCAATGAGTATGGATGTAATGGGAATAAAGCGCGAGGAGCTGATTGACGGCGTGGAGATAGCAGGTGCCGCGGCAATGCTTGCCAATGCCGAGGAAAGCGATATGAGTCTATTTATATAATAGCCTGTGAAAGAAAGAAATAGATAGATACAAATGAAAGAAAGAAATAGAATGATAACAAAAAAATCGGCAGTCAATGCCGATTTTTTGTTATATAATTGACTACTCTGCAATCATTGCCTTAAGAGCCTCTTTATCGATAATTTCGATTTCGCTGTTAGAAAGGGCCACAATACCTCTTTTTTCAAAAAGCTTAAGCATACGCGAGACAACTTCTCGGGCTGAAGATATTAGCCGCGCAATTTGCTCGTGGGTGAGATTGATTTTTGTTGACCGCGTCGCTACTGCCTCGTCATAAAGAAAAGAGGCAAGGCGTTTATCAAAGCTTAAAAAGAGCAGCCGCTCCATTGCCCACATGACCTCCGAAAATTTTTCGAGAGCAACGATATTTGCAAAGTTTTCGACATGGATGTTTTCGCGCATGACCTTTTCGAATGCCGATATTGGGATGAGCAAGGCGTGGCAGGCTGCCAATGCCTCAATGGTAACATCAAAAGATATGTTTTTCAGGGCGCATGAAGCGCTCATTATACATATGTCGCCGCCGGTCATGCGGTATAGGGTGACTTCCTTACCGTTGTATGAGGTAAGATATGTGCGCAGCTCGCCCCCAATCAACACCAATACCCCTAGACACTCGTTATCCGCCGAGTAGACCAGCTGCCCCTTGTCAAAATCAACAAAATAAGCTGAATTAACAAGGGTGTCAAACTGCGGTACGGTCAATTTGTCGCAAAAAGGAAAATATTTTTTGATCAGTTCGGAAATTATATCTTTCATCTTATCATTATATCATTAATGTCAATAGACTGAAAAAGATAACTGCTTTTCGAGGGCTTCAAAACAATGCCGAATTGTCTAATGCTTTGCCAATGTTTTTACCTTGAATGCGTCTGTAAAGTTGGTAAAGAACATGACAACATAGCCGAGCATCAAGGGAATGAATTCGTAAAGCGCCATTTGAGTAAATATTGCCAACAAGACGATATCCACAAGAATCAGGCTGAAGAATATTATAGTAAGTATGCGGTACCGCTTGTCTTTTTTGAACATATACAGAAGTCCAAGCGCAATAGAGGCAAAGGACAGCACGGCAAAAAGTATCGCGGTTGCCACATGTATCCAGTATAGTATAACAGGCTCTTTGGCCATGTTGCTGAAGGTTAGCACCAGAAAAAACAGTCCGAGATAAAGAAGGCTCTTGCCCCATTTTGAGTTGAATCCGATTCTTTCGTAGAGTCTATGCACATTGAGGTATATTGCAAGCCCCGATGTAATGCTCCACACAAGAAACAGCCCGTAATTGTACCTCCCTATTTCGCTGAGAGAATACTCAAGGGGATTTCTTATGTCAAGGTAATACATTCCATACATAAGCGAGATAAGCATTGCGCCCATACATACAATCTCATTTTTTGAAAATGATTTGAGTTTTGCAAAAAAAATCTTCATAATTTCTCCTTTGTGTATAATGTATTATACCATCATGCGCATTATGATTGCATTCAAAAACCGAAAAAAAGGTATTCGGATTGCAAAACAAAAAGTGCGCAGGGCGCTGATGCGATGGTATAATACGCCTAAAGACGCTAGGCGATGTGTTGTCAGATAACGGTTATAGCACTAAGTATAGCCTAACGCGTATTGTCAGGCTAACGCGCGATATCCAGATTGATTCTGCCGTCCTTGATATCGATATTGCGGTCCGCCTTCTCTGCAATGCGGCGGTCGTGGGTTATTATCACGAAAGTTGTGCCGAATCTGCGGTTGATATCGCGAAGTAGCGAGTACACATTTTCGGTGGTTTCACTGTCCAGATTGCCGGTTGGCTCATCGGCGAGTATTATCGCAGGATTATTGATTAATGCGCGCGCAATAGCGGTGCGCTGCTGCTGTCCGCCGGACATTCGCGTCGCAAGATTGTCCCGTACCTTGGTCAGTCCGACAAGATCCATAAGCTCTTGGGCTCTTTCTAGGGTCTGCTTGTCTACCTTATTATTCTTAATGCGGTATGGTATAAGTACATTTTCAAGCGCAGTAAACTCGGGTAGGAGATAGTGGAATTGGAATATAAAGCCTATGCTTTTGTTGCGCAATTCGGCAAGCTGAGCTTTACTCATCAGATCGGTGCGATGGTTGTCAATGTACACCTCGCCGCTTGTCGGTCTGTCCAGTGTGCCCATGATGTTTAGAATAGTGCTTTTGCCGCTGCCTGATTCGCCTATTATCGAATTAAAACTGCCTTTTTCAAAAGTCAGATTGATATCGAAGAGCACCTGCGTTTTTATTTCCTTGCCGTATATTTTGTTGATGTTTTTTAATTCGATTATTTTATCCATTCTTAATCACCTCGATGGGATCCATTTTCATAGATCTAAACGCTGGTATCAGCGAAGCCGCCATTGATGCGGCAACGGCGATAGCGCCCGACAATGCAATAAAGCCATAACTAATATTGAGCGGTATCAAAGGAGTACCGTCAGGGTTGAGCGCAAACAGGGTGAAGGCTACGCTAAGGCCGAGCCCGAGTAGTATGCCCGCCAGGGCGCCCAAAATGCCTAGTACAAACCCTTGTGTAAGAAAAATAACGCTTGCGGCGCCGTTCTTTATTCCCATGGCCTTTAATATTCCTATCTGCTTTGATTTTTGAAGCACGGATATTGCCAATACGCTCGCAATACCCAATACAACCGCGATTATAACAAATACCTGAATCATTATGCTTGATATACTTTGACCTGAAAGACCGCTTAGCAGCTCTGCGTTTTCGCCCTGCCATTCGACAACTCTCAACCCTTCAACAGAGGACAGCTCTGCAATCTTATCCGCCAATGCGACAGACTGAAATACATCATTGATTTGTATCTCTATAGAGTTCGCAACAGCATCAGTCTCGAAAAGACTGTGAGCAGTAGTTATGTCAGTAATTACCCATGATCTATTGATTGCGGACACTTTGAGGTCAAATACGCCTGCAATAACTATGGTTTTGCTGCCTATTTCGGGCAAAAATATCGTAATTGTTTCGCCTACTGCATATCCTCCCGTCTCGAATAGAGCCTTGCCAATTATTGCGCTATCGCCGCCGCTGAAGAGTTGCCCTGCGATAAGCGAATCGCTCAGCTTATATATAGCATCTGCGCCATCTTTGGTCATTCCCCGTACAAGCAAAGATATGTTCTCGCTGTTTGCGGTCACGAATGCAGGATTGTTGAAGGTTGCGGCGGCAACTTTTACGCCAGTCACCTGTCCCGCCTCGCTTATTATCGAGTCATAATCAGTTATGTACGAGTTGGCAGGTGCGCTGATAGTGATGTGCGAGGCGCTGCCTATTGTTTTGTCAATCAGGCTTGTCTGAAGTCCTTGGATAAGTAAGCCGATAAATATTTGTACGGACACGCCTATCGCTATGCCGAGTGTTATCATTATGGTTTGACCTTTGGCAGATTTGAGAAAGCGTAGAGCAATCTTGATAGGAAGCAGCATATTATTTTACCTCCTTGGCCAGCTGTTCTATATCGCTATAGGTGTTGGCGAGCATATCCGCGCCTATTTCCCCGATATCGGGGTTGTTGACAAATGCATTGCCGCCAACCACAATCAAGGGTCGTGTCTCGGCAATCTCGCATACCGCGGTAATTGTGCGCTTTGCTGAGATGATATTGAAATAGTTGGTTACGCTCAATGCAAGTATGTCCGGTCTTATTTCGTTGATAGCGTATATAAATTCTTCTTTCGGCGTACTGCTGCCTACATATATGGTATCAAATCCGGCAAGCAAAAAAAAGTCAGCAGCCATACGCGCGCCTATTTCGTGGTATTCGCCATCCGGACACACAACGACCGCTTTGCCGCGCCTTTTGCCGTTATGCAGCTTGTCGCGCAATCTTACTATATGAGGATATGCGCATTCCAGTATAGTGCGCACAATAGAGCTGCGCACGTGCTCCTTCCATATGCATATTTTCTTATCCTTGAGATTGCATTTCATCTCGTTGAGCGCCCGCTCCAGGACCTTGGTATATATGTCAACAAAGTCCTGCGCGCTAGCTGCCTTTTCGAACTCTTGAATAATCAGGCTGACAGCTTGCTCCTTGTTTTCATTATCCAAGCAATCATTGAACGCCATGTACAGTCTTTCCATACACCTACTCCTTAAAAAATGTTCTTCTATTACAATACCATAGAATCGCCGACAATTCAAATTAAGTTTTGCACTGTTACCGGCTTTGGTAGCAACACTCACTATCTTGATAGTCGCGCAAATGTGTATTGACGCGGTAGGGGCGGAGCAGGGATTATTCGCGGTAAATATGCCAAGCAAACATAACACTTGACAATCAAATAGCGGTCATTTGAAAAAATTGTTTCCTGTACAAAGGTAAGGTCATATTGACAGTTGTATTTATCTATGCCATTATATAGGTACATTAGCAAAGTAAGGAGTAACAACAGGTGGATAATTGGAGAACTCTGCTGAAAGGAGATCCAACAGCATGGCTGTTGGAGGAAAGTAACCCTTCCGTGCGCTACTTTACATTGAAAAATATCTTAGACAGGTCGGATGAGGACAAAGAGGTCCGAGATGCCAAGCGGGAAATCATGCAGACAGGTACTGTACCCGGGATGCTCCAAAGGCAGAGGGAAATGGACTATATTCAAGCATTTTCCCGATTTTACACCTATAAATACAAGGGGCTTGTTTGGTCATTGATTACACTTGCCGAACTTGGCGCCGAGGCAACACCGCAAATTATAGAGCAATGCGAATACCTGTTTGAAAATTCCCAAGAAAGACAGGACGGTGGTTTTTCACAGAATACAGCCGTGAGGACAGGCGGCGGCAGGATAACCGAAGTAATCCCCTGCCTGACCGGAAACATGGTGTGGAGTTTGATACGCTTTGGCTACCTTAATGACCCGCGGCTGCAAAAAGCTGTCGACTGGCTTACACGGTTTTTGCGCTTCAATGACGGTGTGGCGAATGACCCGCAAGTTTTGCCGTATGACCATATTGAAATGTGTTGGGGCAAGCATACCTGTTTTATGGGAGTAGTCAAGGCGCTCAAAGGATTAAGCGCTATACCGGTGGAAAGAAGGACGGAAAAAATAACCGAAACGATTGATAAGGCGGTAGAGTTTTTATTGATCCATCATATTTATAAAAGAAGCCATGATTTGAACCGAAAATCAAAACCGGGCTGGCTCAAGTTCGGCTTTCCATTAATGTATCAGACCGATATATTAGAAATATTGGACATATTAACCGAGATGGGCATCAAAGATAAGCGTATGGATGACGCGGTCAGCATTGTCATTGCAAGACAGGACGATATGGGTAGATGGAAAGCGGAAAACGCTTACAACAGTGAAAGGCTGCTTATTCCAATCGGACAAAGCGGCGAGCAAAGCAAATGGATTACTCTTAGAGCAATGAGGGTATTGAAGCGATATGAAGTTTGCATAAAGCGTTAAGTTGCAGGTTGTAAAACTATACCTAAATATTTTACAATAATATAATTTTGTTGAAAAAAATTAAGCATAGTGATACAATAAAAATAAATAATTATATGTATTGTTGTAGGTATACGATGGAAGAAAACAGATTTAATAAGCTGTTGAGGTCACTTCACGGCAAAGAAGCTTTTACTATATTATATACTTATTATTTTCCCAGAATTGTTTTACATATATCCAATAAATATACGAACGAGCAGCTGGGAGAAGATATTGCGCAGGAATTTTTTATTAAACTTTTAAAATTGAATTATGAAAAACATATCAAATATCCCACGGCATGGGTGTATAAAGTTTGCGAAAATTTATTAAAAGATAGATTCAAAAAAGATATTTTGACGTGCGAATACGAAGATAATTTTAATGATAATATTGGTTACGAGGAAAATTTTGTGTTGAACTGCGAATTAGCCGAAAACCTATCTCAATTAAACGAAACAGCGCAAAAAATTATCTATCTTATTTATTGGGAAGGTTATAATTTAAAAGAAATATCTGAAGTATTAAGAATTAAATATTCTACCGTCAGGCAAATCTATAGCCGCGGATTAAAAAA
>CAYTUT010000022.1:0-14682 GCA_964441295.1 uncultured Christensenellaceae bacterium
TTTCCCTCTGTTATCCCAGTGTACAAGGCAGGTTGCTCACGCGTTACTCACCCGTTCGCCACTAAGCAAGCCATCCGGTATCGCTACCTTCAGTCCTGCTCCGTTCGACTTGCATGTGTTAGGCATGCCGCCAGCGTTCGTCCTGAGCCAGGATCAAACTCTTAAGTTTAATCTTGACTAAGTTCGTTATATTTACTGTTTGTAAATAATTAAAACTTATATTCTTATTATCATCGCCTCCGATATCTCTATCTTCAGCTAATTAACAAGGACACACTCGCTTTAACCTTTCTGTTCATTTTTCAAGCTTCAATGCTCTCACAGATTGCTGCGACAGCCTTATAATACTATCATATGAAAAAATAGTTGTCAATGATATTGATTGAATTTTTATAAAAAATTAATATTAAATTTTTGCCGCATATTTAGGGAATAACTCGCTCGATTACTCCGCCGCCAACGCAATATTCTCCTTTATAAATCACGGCATATTGTCCTTCTGCAACTGCTCTTTGATCCGCATCAAAGCGAAGTTTCACGCGGCTTCCCTCAAAGATCGCCGTTGCCTTTTGCAAGGGCTGTCGATGGCGTATGCGGCACTCTACTTGGATTTCGCCCTGAAGCGTAACGGGGATAAAATTGAAGTTGTCCACCTCGATGTGCTTAGTAAAAAGCTGTTTGCATTCCCCTTGAGAAACATACAAAATGTTATTTGCTACATCTTTGCTCACAACAAAATAGGGCTCTCCGTTACCCGAGCCGCCAACACCCAATCCCTTTCTCTGTCCGATAGTGTAATAGTACACTCCTTCATGCTCTCCAACCTTGACGCCATCGAGATTGACTATATCGCCGCGCTTCATAGGAATATACTCGCTCAAAAATTCTCTGAAGCGCCGCTCTCCGATAAAGCATATGCCTGTGCTGTCCTTTTTGTCCGCCGTCTTTAGTCCCCTTTCCTTGGCTATTGCTCTCACTTCCTTCTTAACAAGACTCCCCAGAGGGAATAGCACATTGTCAAGTTGACGGTTACTTAGCTGATTAAGAAAATATGTTTGATCCTTATCTTTGTCCTCTGCCTGCATAAGGTAATTAAGCCCGTCCTTAACCTCAAGTCTGGCGTAATGACCGGTAGCTATATAATCAGCGCCGAAAGAACGGGCGTATGAGGCAAAGGCGTCGAACTTTATCTCCCTATTGCACAGCACATCGGGATTAGGCGTCCTGCCCCGCTTATACTCCTCTACAAAGTGAGTAAAAACGCGATCAAGATATTTTTCTGAGAAGTCTACCACATAATACGGAATCTCGAGAATCGCGCATACGCGTCTGACATCACGAAAATCTTCCTCTGCGGTACAGTGCCCGCTTTGGTCCTCCTCGTGCCAGTTGCGCATGAACAACCCTACAACCTCGTATCCCTGTTCCTTCAAAAGATAAGCGGCTACCGAACTGTCTACACCGCCGCTCATCCCAACAACTACTTTTTTACTCATATCACTTTACACCGCCGTACCGCTTGCACGACAGAAGAGACTGCTTCATCTCTCTTAATTGGCTGCCTTATACGCAGCGTATAATCCGCCGCTATAGGGTATTAGCTCTACCGGCTTGTTATCCTCGCCGTCGTAGACGAATGGCGATTTGTCCTTGATTGTTATCAATGTCCCGCCTCTAAAATCATCGTTTTTGCATATGTCGGGGGTTGGATATGCTATGTAATCTATTGATTTGCCGAAAACAAATAATACTCCAAGATACTCCAATATTATGTTATTAGCATGGTCGTGACCGACAAATATGCCTTTCGTACTGCCCAGCTCCAGTATCTTATCAAAAATCCTGCCGCCGTCATAATAGACTCCCTTGTACTCTCCTATCGCCGGAACCGATACGGCATAATTCTTCTCTCCAAAAAAGCCATCATGCACAATCAAGTCAGGATTGTCCATATTACCAGCTTGCTGCTGTACATAAATATCCCTTGCCGTTGCAAATTCGTTAACGGGAATATGGCAGAAGAGAAGCGATTGGGGAAGCTCGGGCAAGCCGTACTTAGCCTTAATATCGTTCAAACTCTGCTCATACCATTCTATCTGATTGTCATGTATACTGTCATAACTAGAGAATCCGGTATGGTCGTCAGGGTCCCTATACGAATTGGAATCCATCATAACAAGCGCCGTATTGTATGTACCGTCAGAATTGAGCACATTGATAATATAATTGCCGAATCCCGTGATGTTTGAAGGTCCTTTTTGGAATAGGCAGTATTCGAGTGAAGCAAGATAGTCAGCTATCTGCTCTCTTGACGAAGTGCCCTCATGGTCATGGTTGCCGAGTGTTGCAGCCCAGGGTATCTTGTAGCTCTCTATGTATTCAGCAAACATCTTCATAGCCTTGAGATTGTCCGTATGTCCGATGGGGGTCAAAAACTGCGTATATGGGTTAGTATACACAATATCTCCTGTGACAACGATAAAGTCAGGCTGAGTCTCTTCTATAAGCGTTGCTACAGTCTGTAATGCCCATTGGTCTCTCAAGTACGCGGTTATACCGCTCACCGGGCCAAAGGCAAAGCCAGCCGCCCGCAAATCAGCGATAGTTTCTAGCTCGCTCGCTGTCAAATGGATATCCGTGAGCTGGAGTATTCTTAGCTCTCCGCCCTCGCTTATCCTTATAGTATCTATTTTACTAGTCTTTGTATCAACGGGCACACACGCCGCAGAGACAAAAACAAGAGCGACCACGCCTGCAAAAAGTAGTAGTGATGTTAGTATTTTCTTCATAATGCCTCCGAACAATGTATTGTAGCCTCGCTAACAAACAAAAAAGCGTCAATCGCAAAACGATTATAATATGGTAAACATATAAATCATTTATATTATATTATATTATATATTACAACGCGAATTATGTCAATATACTTTGCAGCTGTCAATATATCCAAAATGTTGTTTTTGTGCAATAATTAATCAGAGGTTAGTTGAAAAAAGGTCGGCTTGCGCCGACTTGACACCCCGCTCGCCTTGCGGCGCTCGGGGACCCCGTAGAAAAAAGGTCGGCTTGCGCCGACCTTTTTGTATTTAATGGAGTGCGTTATTAGTTAATGGATCTAGAGCCAAAGTACCTGACTGCGCCGTCATCTGTTGCACCGTCACTTCTCTCGCCATACCATCCATTGCAGCTTATGTTGTTGCTTGTAGCGCTCGCAACGATATTTCCGTTGGATACGCTGCTCTCTACAACGCTCGAATCTGCAAGGTAGCCTGCGATTGCGCCCACATTGATGTTGGACTTCTTGCCGGTGATTTGAATGCCCAGCACGCTCAAGCCCTTGACACTGGCATTAATCTGAACGGATACATCCGCATCCTTGATGGTGCCGGCATTGAAGCCTGCCACACCGCCGATATCGAAATATGCGTTCATAATGTTTTGCCATGATTTGGACTCAGCCGATATGCTGCCCGTTACTTTGACATTGTCTATTGTGCCTGTGTTCTTACCCGTCACCACACCGGCGCCAATCGAGCCGTGATCTGCGAATGTTACTACTGCCTCGCTGAACACTACATTCTTGATGGTGCCTGCATTGTATGCAAAGAATCCAGTGTATTTCTCCGCAACGCCCTTAATTGTGACATTCTTGATTGTGTAGCCATTGCCATCGAAAGTGCCGTTGAAAGGCTTGGACTCTGAGCCTATGGGAGATACTTCGGTATATCCCCAATCGATATCCGCGCTGAGCTGATAGAACTTGTTGTCATAGCTTGTTGCAAACTCTTCCATCTGAGCCTTTGTGAAAATCTTATAGGGGTTTTGAGCCGTTCCCGCGCCTACTGTCGTAAGCTTGAGATTAGCCGTACCGGTGATTCCGATGTTGATCGAAAGGTCACCGCCTGAGGTGTTGATTGTCAACGAATAATTGCCATCCGCCAATCCATATGCGTACTCGTTGGAGATGGTTACTAATCCGTTGTTGTAACGATAATTGGTAGCTCTGATTCCGTTGCCCGTAACGCCCACGAACACTTTATCATAAAGCTCCACTGCTATTGTCAATACGCCGCCATTAACTTTGTTGAAGAATATTGAGCCTGCGCTTGAGAGCGTAGCTGCTCTTGAATCCACAACGCTTACTACCACATCAAAGCTGTTTGCGCTTGTGTTGACTCTGAGCTCCGCTGCTCCGTAAGGAAGCGCTGCAAGAGCCGCCGCATTAAGAGTGAGCTTGCCGCTAGCGTAGCTGTAATCTCCGCTGTTAAGGCCGTCCACGCTGGTCAAGGTTGCCGCCTCAAGATTGATGTCGATAACCACATCCGCGGGCGCCGCCTTATTGAAGGAGTACTCTCCGGCTGCGATGCTAGGCTGCTTGGTGTTGATAACTTCTACAGTAAGTGTGGCATTAGCGCCGCCCACTGTATAGTTGTATGTGCCTACTGCAAGACCCGAAAGGTAAGCCGAATTAATCACGAAGCCGTTGTTGTACGTGTATATGACATCATTGCCCGAAAGCGTGAGACTTGAGCCGCTTCCCGAGGTATACACCGCAAATGTCACTGCCGCAGGAGCAGCCTTGTCAAATGTTGCGTACTTCACAGGTATTACAGCCACAGCGCTCGCGCTGACGCTAATCGTAAACTCCAGGTTGCCCTTTGAGGTTGCGATTGAGAAGGTATGCACACCCACGCCGATACCCTTAAGGTATGTGTCGCTGAATCTCAATGTGTCGCCGCTTCTTTGGAAGTCAGTTGCTCCAAGTTGTGAACCGTTGCGGCTTACGCTCTGGAATACAGCCGAATACAGCGTCATCGGAACTTCTACTGTCCTTGTGCTGCTGGTGCTGAACTCATAGCTTGTAGTATTGAGCTTGGGCTGTCTGTTGTCCACTACATTAACGGTGAGCGTGGTGCTCGAACCGTTGGAGAAATTGACGGTAAAGGTCTTTGCTCCGGCGGGTAAGGACTTGAGATATGAGCCGTAAATTGCAAGACTGTTGTTGGCTGTCTGATAGGTATAATAGCTGGACAGTACACCGCTGATGCTGGTAATGCTGTTGCCTTTAAGGTCAATGCCGAACAACGCGTTGGACGGGCTTGCCATATCAAATTCTGCCGAGCTGTTGGTAGCAACAATAGGCTCTGTGCTTATTACTTTGACATTGAGACTGAGATTGCCCTTTGAGCTCTCAAACACGAATCCGTATGTGCCGTATCCGAGCTTGCTCATGTAGCCTGCGCTCAATGTGAGAGCATTTCCGCTCATGGTGTACTCAGCATTGTTGATAGCCACATCGCCGCTCAAACCGACAAACTTGGAGGTGTTGAGCAGTACTTCGAATGTTGCTGGGCCTCCTGCGTTCTTGTCGTATACAATGGTGTCCTCGATTGCGCTTGGAGCTTCAGCCATCTTCTTGATGACCAAAGTTTTGCTCACTGCCTTGTTGGACTTTGATGTGATAACTATAGTATCCTCAAATTTGCCGCTGACAGAGGGCTTAACCTCAATCTTGTTGCCCACAAGCGTTATGTTGGGAGCAGCCGAAAGATCATAATCAAACTGAGTATAGGGAATAGCTACTACTCCTGCATCCGCCATAGCTATAAGATTGAATGCCTCAGCCTCAAAGCTCGAGATGTATCCGTAAGCGCTTGAGAGATATATTGTCTCGCTCTCGCTCGTAAATGCGGTAGGAACATACTTGTATCCCAGACTATAAAGGGGCCACTTCTTAGAAAGCACGTTGAATCTGCCGATATTGAAAGTGAACAGCTTCGCGCCCAAATCCATATCGAGATAGATACCTGTCTCTAAGTAGTAGGCGGGAACAAGGTTGAACTTCTTCTCGTCAATGACCTGCGCCACATTGAAAGATACTCTGCCTGCGAGGTCAGCATAGACGCCGACTTCAACGCCGAGGTCTATTGTTACCACGCCGTAAGCGCTGATACCGATAGCATTGGTGATACCGGCCTTTGCGCCCACTTTGCCCGAAAGCGCAAGGTCGCCAACCTGGAATTTGTTATTATAATTGCTGAATGTCTTGGTCTCGTCGTTGGCATATACCACACCGAATGTGGTGCTGAACTCGTTGGTCACATCAAAACCGATTTGACCCACAAAATCAAAGCTTAATGCAACGCCCATCTGATATGTTATACAGATAGGAAGGGGACCTACGGGTACTACCCATGTGAAGAAGGTTACGCCCTTGCTGACATCTGCGCCTGCCAAGCCCTTGAGCTGGTCGATAAGCGCGTCGACAGTCGATGCGTATTGCATGTTGTAACCGACCTTGAACCCTATGCTAGCCTTAGTCAATATATCCATATCAACACTGAAATCGAACGCCTTAGGATTCTTTTGGAAGTTGAGAGTAGGCTTCGCGGTGATAGCGTTTTTGACGCTGAGCACTATCTCCCAGCTTGCGTCGCCGGGTATAAAGTTGACAAACTTGAGCTCGAGGTCAAGATTAACATCCGACCCGCTGATACTGATATCAAAGCCCAGCTTCACTTTGTCGGTGTCAACGATTTTGGTGCCGAACAGCAAAGCATACGCGTCAAGGAAAAACTCAGACTGCATTATGCTCTGTATTGTAGCCTCCTCATCGAATAACAAATCATCCTCAGAAAGCTCATAACTCTTGTGAATGTTGATTTCTTCAAAAACATCGTCGATGCTCGCCTCTTCAACATATACAAGCTCATCTGCGCCGTCATTAACCGAATCTCTTATTGCCTTGAATGCGATACCTTCAACGATATCTCCCACAAGGAACACAGTGCCTGCTGCATAGGACTCAGCCGATGCGCCGAGAACGGTCAAAATAACCTCTAATCCGCTATCATAGTCGATAACGACATCAGAGTAGGCCAACGCCACGCCTGAAGCTTTAACAGACATAACCTCCGCCTCATCTGCCGCAATGGTAAATATCAGACTGGATAAGCCTGCATATTCCTCAGCGACAAATGTCACCCCGTTCAATGTAATCTCATAAGCAAGACCGCTTACAAAACCATTTTTCGCTGTAACACCGTAAATGTACTTGTCTGCATCCACTACAATTTTGCTCAACTCAACAGCTTGGCTGTTGCCTCTTATCGAGACATACGAGTTGATATCGCCGATTGCTTCGCTCGCCTTAACATAAAATACAGCGTCTGTGGGCAGACCACGGACGACCTGTAATTGACTGCTCTCTTCAGCTCTCGCTACAAATGGCGAGTCACTGTTGAGATTGGGAGCGAAGACGCCGGCAATTGCAAGAGCGACAACGACAACTACAGCAATTACCGCTAATCCGCTAATTACTTTTAAAGTTGTACTCTTAGCCATAAAAACGCCTCCTCAATTTTACTTTTTAGCAATATGTGCATATACACGCACACATACTATTATATTCTATAATACAATATTAAGAGAATTTAATCAATACATAATGGTCGCTTTTATTTTTTTGCGGATTTTGAAAAGTGCAAAAATAAGGCACTTCGTGGACAAATTTTTACATTATTAAGTTTTCTTAATATTCCCTTAATAATTTAACCAAATTTTTATTTACGCTTGTTTCGTTGCGTCTGTTGCACAAAAACTGCTACGCAATGAGAATAACTGTATAGAATTGCTCTCAAGATACATGGATACAAAACGCGGCGCAATAATCTTGACTAACACATTCCGCCGTTAATTCCTATGACTTGTCCGCTGATGTAGCCGCTTCTTTCGCCAGCTAAGAATGCAGCTAGTGAGGCAACTTCCTCAGCGCTGCCCATTCTTGATGCGGGCACGCATTTTAAGAAGTCTTCTATCTCCTCACTCGTCAAATCGGCATTCATAGCCGTATCGATTATACCGGGCGCTATGCAGTTGACCGTGATATACGGGGGCACTTCTTTTGCCAATGCCTTGGTGTAGCCGATAACGCCCGCTTTTGCCGCAGAATATGCCACCTCGCACGAGGCGCCTATCTCTCCCCATATCGAGGATATATTAATTACCCTGCCGAATGCGTTATCCATCATCTTGGGTAAGGCTAGCCGTGTCACATAGTGCACCGAGGAAAGATTGGTATCAACTACTCTCCGCCAGTCTTCGGCGGTTGTATCCATTATGGTTTTTACAAGAGGAATGCCCGCATTGTTGACCAACACATCCACTGTCGGAAAAACACTGCAAACCTCCTTAAACATAGTTTCCACGCACGCATAGTCGCTAATATCTGCCTTAACGGCAATCGCGCGCACCCCTGTTGTCGCGCATATCGACTCAACAAGCGAGAGCGCCTCCTTGGCAGAAGTGTTATAGACTGCTGCAATATTCATACCGGCGCGCGCCATCTCAATAGCAATCGCTCTGCCTATACCTTTGGACGCTCCGGTTATTAATGCCGTTTTGTTCATAATATACCACCATAATGTTTTGATTGGAGAATGTGTTATTCTAAGATCTCTATGTCAGCCGGCAATAATACTATAGCAATACCAGCATGAAGGACATTACCGGTATCGTAACCATAGCAAATATTGTGCTCATCAGCACTGAGTTGGCCGCTTCCTTCTGCCCTCCCGAATGGTGTATCTCTGCTAGGTTTTGCACCACCGTTGCGGTTGGACAGCATCCCAAAATAAATAATGTAAGTTTGATTCCGGTATCAATAGGCAGCGCAAAAACCAGCAAAAATACCGCAAGCGGATACAGTATCAGCTTTATTGTCGACGTTATGTACAGCCTCGGGTCGGCAAAAAGCTCTTTCGGCTTAACCGTGGCAAAGCGCATGCCGAGTATAAGCATACACAAAGGCGCTGTCATTTTGCCGAGAATCTCAACCGCCGAAAATAGCGAGCCTGTCAACTTGGTATTAGTGAAGTAAAGCGGCAATGCGACAACAAGTCCGATCATTAATGGGTTAAGCAAAAAGTTTCTTATCCTGACGTGCTTTTTGTCCCCTGTCAAAAAGGCAGAACCCAGCGTCCAAGCCAAAAAATTCATGGAGATAATAAAGACTGCCGAATACGCTACCGCCTCAGGGTATTGCGGTATCATCGCCTCCAATAACGGCACTCCCAAAAACCCCACATTGCCGAAAGCAATCGCGACTGTGGACACGCGGTAGCCCGGGTTTTCGTATTTTTTGCGGTATATTAAAAACATCAAAAACAAAAAGCCCGCCTGAATCAGCATGGAAAGCGCAAGCACAATTCCCATATTGGCGAGCGAGTTGGCGTCGAACGATATCTTTTGGAAAGAGTATATTGTCAAAAACGGAGAGCTGACATATAAAAGAACCGCCGAAAATGCCGCAATAGAATCGGGCTTTATTGCCCTTGTTTTGATAAGAATATAGCCGGGTATGGCATACCCCATCATGATTAGCACATTAACAGCCGTTATAGTGAAGACTTCCATATGTCGCAACAATCCTTAATCGTAATAACTTGTCGGGTAGAAAATAATTTTTTGGTGTACCTAGACAGACTTGAACTGTCGGCCTTCAGAGTCGGAGTCTGACGCTCTATCCGCTGAGCTATAGGTACATGTTCTATATTGCTATTCTGAATATTTCAAAATCATTATACCATACGAACCGATAATAATCTCTCCTCTTTCAAAAATTATATCGGTAATTAGTTCCTTTACTTTTGCTTTGACTCTAAAAGATACCGCATAGCTGTTGGGGTTGGCAATCACTGCTATCATATCGCTGCCGCTGCCTCTTATCATGAAAAGCAAATCTCTGTTAAGAAAGAACACTCTGCCCTTCAGCGCCTCTCTGTTCTCTTTGCGTATCTTGGCTAGTTTTTTGTAATAAGCAAGAATCTCGGCATTCTCCTCTCCCCACGGGAAAGGTCTTCTGTTGATTGGGTCCTTGTAGCCTTCAAGCCCTGCCTCATCTCCGTAGTATATCGAAGGTATGCCGGGCAAGGTATACTCGAGAGCGGCGGCAATCTTGAGCCTTTTTATGGCAAGCGCCTTATTCTCGTCGCCCAACCGGTAGCGCAGCTGCCTCTCTTTTTTCCAATGCTCTCCGCCGGTATCTGCAAGTACATTGAGGATTCGCTCAGTATCATGTGAGCCTAGCATTGTCATCGAGGAGGCAAGCGCATCCGCGGGATAATTCTCCACAATGTTCATCACATCGCGTATAAATGCATAGGTGTCCCCATACAGGACAAAGCTGATTATCGCATCCTTGAAGGGATAATTCATCACGCCGTCGAGCTGTCCTTTGGTAAAATACGGCCTTAGCAGGCTGTAGCTGTACTTAAGCGATGCGTCCTCCCATACCTCTCCAAGCACCAGCGAGTTAGGATTAACTCTCTTGACCGCCGCGCGTATCTCGTCCACAAAATCAATCGGCAGTTCGTCTACCACATCAAGCCTCCAGCTCACGCCAAAGGATGTCCATTTTTCCACAACTCCGCCCTTGCCGAAAAAAAACTCTCTCAGCGACGGACTGTATTTGTTGAGAGTCGGCACAACCTGAATGCCCCACCAGCTTTCGTAAATCTCGGGATAATCAATGAAGTAATACCAGTCGTAATAGGGCGAATCCTTGCTTTGATATGCCCCCACAGAGTCAAAATGACCGTGCTTGTTAAAATAGATGCTGTCCGACCCCGAATGATTGAACACCCCGTCAAGCATGATTTTCATGCCCCTTTTGCGGGCTTCGTCCACGAGCTCTTCAAGGTCTGCCTCATCCCCAAGCATGGGTTCGAGCGTCATATAATCGCCAGTATCATAGCGGTGATTGGAATTGGCAAGAAATATTGGAGAAAGGTATATTATCGTAACCCCCAGCTCCTCAAGATAATCCAGCTTGCTTATTATACCTTGAAGATTGCCCCCGTAAAAATCATTGGCGCGGTAAACACCGTCCGGGTCTACTATCGTGACCTCGTCCTTCCATTTTTTTGCTGTGCCGTAGCGCGGCGCAGGCATATCCCCGCTCTTGCAAAATCTGTCCACAAATATGTGATATATGATGTCCGAGCCCGTGCGCGGCGGCGTTGTATACTTTTTTGCGTATACCGTGAGTTGCCACTCGGGCAAAAACTCGCCGGCAACCGCATTACCCAAGTCGCCCTTGCCTATATAATGAAAATCTCCCGAGGGATAGTCAACTTCAAAACGATAAAAGAAAATGCCCGGATGCGTTGGCGTAAATGTGCAGGAAAACACATTGCGTTCCTTTTGCCTTTCCGCGCATTTTAAGGAAAATACCTCCGTTACATTTTCGTAACGGAGCATCAGCCTGACCGAAGAGGGGCGCAGCCAATGACTTATAGCAAAATTTACAGTAACCGGCTCACCCTCGCGGACAGCTCCGAAGGGGTATTTATCTTTTCTCGAGTTGAAGTGATACATCGTATTTTGAGCTTATTTTACCTTTGTCAGATTCCATATGCGGTCGCTGTATTCTCTTACAGCCCTGTCCGATGCAAAAAATCCCGACTTGGCAATATTGACAAGGGACATTCTGTTCCACCTTTCACGGTCTCTGTACGCCTTATCAATCTCGCGCTGCGCATTTGCATATGAGCGGAAGTCAGCAAGCACCATATATGGGTCTGCCACACAATTTCTGCCTATCGTCAACAGGTCGGCAAGCTCGGCAAAGCTCACTCCGCCTATACCTGCTCGCATAAAGTCAATTACTCTTCTTATATCGACATCGTTGTGATAGTACGATGTCGGCGCGTATTTGCCCTCTCTCTGGATACTCATAACCTCTTCGGCTCTCAAACCAAAGATGAAGATATTCTCATCACCGACATTCTCATGAATCTCCACATTAGCGCCATCCATCGTACCTATAGTTATTGCGCCGTTGATCATGAATTTCATGTTGCCTGTACCCGACGCTTCTTTACCCGCGATACTTATCTGCTCGCTTACTTCGCTTGCAGGCATAATCAATTCGGCAAGACTTACCCGATAATTTTCGAGGAACACTACTTTCAACTTGTCTTTGATTGCAGGGTCGTTGTTGATGGTCTTTTCCATCATGTAAATCAGCCTGATAATCAGCTTAGCCACATAATAGCTGCTTGCCGCTTTGGCGCCGAACACAAATGTGCGCGGAACAATATCAAGGTCCGGATTGTCCTTTAGCTTAAGGTAAAGGTCCAGTATGTGGAGAGTGTTGAGAAGCTGACGCTTGTACTCATGCAGTCGTTTTACCTGCACATCGAATATTGAGTCCACAGGCACATCGATGCCGTTATGGTCTTTAATGTATTTAGCTAGTTTTATCTTGTTGTTGTGCTTGATTTTTTCGAGCTCATTAAGCACCGTCTTGTTGCCCTTATATTTCAATAGAGGCTCTAAATCCGCCGTGATTACAAAATCGTCGCCAATAAGCGTTTTGATATAATCCGAAAGCTCGGGATTTGCCTCGCAAAGCCATCTTCTGTGCACGATGCCGTTGGTCACATTGGTGAACTTCTTGGGCTCTATGTGGTAAGCATCGGCAAACACGTCATGCTTAAGTATCTCAGAATGCAGCGCCGACACACCGTTGACGGTATGCGATGCGTACAGGCAGAGGTTGGCCATACGCACCTCTCCATACCCCAGTATCGCATTCTTGGACACTCTCTCCCAATCATTGGGAAAAGCGTTCCAAAGGTCTGCGCAGTACCTTCTGTTCATCTCGGCGATTATCTGATAAATCCTTGGTATTTGGCTCTCGATGAGGTGCTGCGGCCACTTTTCCAAAGCTTCAGCCATTACCGTATGGTTGGTATATGATATAGACTTTTTGACAATGTTCCATGCCTTATCCCAATCGTACTCGTATATGTCTACCAGTATGCGCATAAGCTCGGGTATACAAAGCGTGGGATGCGTGTCGTTGATGTGTATCGCCACCTCATCGGCAAGATTGTCAAAGTCATGATTATATTTCAGATGATTCTTCAATATGGACTGTATCGATGCCGACACAAAAAAATACTGCTGTTTGAGCCTCAAAGCCTTACCCTCGATATGATTGTCGGCAGGATAGAGCACTTTGGATATGGATTCTGCAAGCGCCTTATTCTCCGATGCCTTGAGGTACTCGCCTCTGCTAAAGAGCGCCATATCGAAATCTACCGGCGCCTTTGCCGCCCACAGCCTTATGCGGTTGACAGCCTTTGTCTCATAGCCGGATATATGCATATCATAAGCGAGCGCAAGTATTGTAGTATAGCCGACATGCTGTATCTTGAGCCTGCCGCTTTGCCAGTCCTCCTCGATATGACCTCCGAACTTAACCTCAAAGGTTTCCTCGGGACGCGGCGCGAGCCACACATCTCCCTTGTCCAGCCAATCGTCCGGCATCTCCATCTGCCAGCCGTCCACAATACGCTGCTTGAAGATACCGTAGTCGTATCTTATTGAAAATCCGCACGCGGGATACCCTTCGGAAGTGAGCGAATCCATATAGCAAGCGGCTAGACGGCCTAATCCGCCGTTGCCCAGCCCCGCATCAGGCTCTTCCTCCAAAATGTCTTCTAACGCGAATCCAAAACTGCTTACCGCCTCCTTAACTGTATCGGTCAGCCCCAGATTGAAGATATGATTCTTCAATGAGCGGCCCAGCAAAAATTCCATGGACATATAGTATACTTGTTTTTTCTTTTGGTCTCTTATGTCGTGCTTGAATTCCAGTCTTTTTTGAGAGAGAATATTGCGAATCACCAGACAAACAGCTTCGTATAGCTGAGTTTTTGTAGCATCCTTTGCGCGAATGCCCTGATATCGCGAAATATAATTCTCAATCTGTCTCTGCATTTCTTTGAGTGAAAAATCTTTGTTCATTAGCTTTTAAGTGCTCCTTGATGTTTATTTCATTAGATTATTGTATAATTCGATATATTTTTCGGCAGATTTGTCCCAGCCGAAGTCCTTGCTCATAGCGTTCTTTACGAGGATATTCCAATCCTGCTTGTTATTGTAGAAGGTGTCCACAGCTCTCCATATCGCGTCCAGCATATCATGCGCATTATATGAGAAAAAGCTGAAGCCGGTACCCTCTTTGGTAACGGGGCTAAACGGAGTAACCGTATCTTTCAAGCCACCTGTCTCTCTTACGACGGGTATTGCTCCGTAGCGCATGGCAATCATTTGCGAAAGCCCGCAAGGCTCGAATCTCGACGGCATAAGGAAAATATCCGACCCGCCGTAAAGCTTGGATGCGATATCCTTGGAAAAGTTGATTATGACACTGAGCTTCGCTTTGTACCTGTGTTCAAGGTCCTTGAGCATTGTCTCGTACTTCCAGTCTCCTGTACCCAGTATAACCAGTTGAATATCCGCGGCCAACAGATCCTCGGCAATAGCAGTTACCAAATCGACTCCCTTCTGCGCCGTGAGCCTTGTTACCATGCTGATCAACGGTTTTGACGCATCGGTGCTTAAGTCGACAAGTTTGCAAAGATTAAGCTTGTTTTCGAGCTTGCCTTCGAGCGAATTGACATCAAAGGGCTTGAAAAGGGCGGGGTCGGTCATAGGATTATATTCGTCCATGTCGATTCCGTTGATTATCCCTTTCATCTTAAACTTTCTCGCCGCAATTATATTCTCCAGCCCGTACGCGAAGTATGGATCAGTAAGCTCATCAGCATAGGTTGGGCTGACAGTAGTGACTGCTGCCGCGCACTCGATACCGCCTTTCATATAATTAGT
>CAYTUT010000023.1:0-14516 GCA_964441295.1 uncultured Christensenellaceae bacterium
GATTCCCAGTCATTATTCTTTTCAATATGCTGCTGTATCTCCTGAGTTGCATTTACATATAGTTTGTCCGTGCTGGGCATTTTATCTAAATCATATATGCGATTTAAAAACTCAATTTCTTTAAGTCGTCCATGGTAAGTATAATGTATTTCTTTATTTTGAAAAAAATCACTAATTATATATCCATTCCGAAAAAGATCATATATTTCTAGTTTTGTAATTTCCGTTATCTTTCGCACTTATCTTTATTCTCCTTATTATCTAACTTTTTGCTCGCATATACAGCGTAGAACTTTAGTAGTAAATATAATATAACAAATAATGCATATAAAAGCAATATGGAGATGACTCCTTATCTTAATAACGCATAGGTTCGAATTTCGCCAAGAATGCCAAATCCACCCTGAAATTGTGGTTTGTAAAAAGAAAAGACCACCTACAAGGTGGTCTAAATGGCGTTCGTGGCGGGAGTCGAACCCACGACCTTCCGCTTAGGAGGCGGACGCTCTATCCTACTGAGCTACACAAACATATGCTTTGTTAAATGATAACATAGCAGAGTTGATTATTGCAAATGTTTTGGTTACAATATCGATATTCTACCTTATTAACAAGGTTATCACGTATGAGGATTAGCTGCTTGAGATAACAAATTTTTATGGAGGTTATCGGCGGCGCATAACGAAAGACTCATTGACCGTATTGAATATTGCTGGTATAATTAATTGCAACAAGGAGATATTGTATGATAGACAAATATGACGCAAGGATGACACCTACAAAGATGCAGTTAATTGAGTACACTGGTGCCGCTAAGGCTTTGCTGACGGAGTTTTGCGCGCACGTAGAGGGCAGCTACAAGGTCAAAGAAAGTATAGATTACAGTAAATGTACGGCAATACCAGGATGGAATATCAAGTATAAGCTTAAAGGCAAATCGTTTTGTGTCATCTATCCGTACGAGGATTACTTTTCTATTATGGTTACGCTCGCTCCAAAAGATCTCGAAAAATACCAAATTGTCAAGACTGAGTTCGGGGAGCTTACACAAAGGATTATTGCAGAAGCCAAGCCGTTCAATAACACAAAGTGGATAATTACTGAGGTAAGAGAGCAGGGGGCATTGAGAGATGCGCTCAAACTGGCTGCGCTCAAGGGCGAGTAAACCAGCTATCGCGGCAGCTGAAAACCCGGCTAACTGATAATGTGATTTGTCCAATCAAATGCAGCGCTTAATGGCTTGATTCATTAATTGTGCTGATCTAAGTTGTGCGGCAGCAATATAATACAGCAGAAGTGTTGCGCTTGACAGTATAATTCACCAATAAATAAAACAAAAAGACGGTGTTGACCGTCTTTTTGTCAGTTATTTGATTATTGAGTTATGATGGCTATTGCTGTGCTGCAATATTCGTTACTCTACATCCTGCAGGGCGTCGTAGCCTTCCTCGCCGGTACGGACTTTGATGACATTTTCCACATCGTATACAAAGATTTTGCCATCGCCGATATGTCCGGTGTACAATGCTTTTTTGACAGTGTCCACCAACAGCTTGACCGGTACTTTGCACACAACTATCTCTATCTTTACCTTAGGCAGCAGTGTTGTTTCGAGAGGTACGCCGCGGTAGTACTCAGGCGCGCCTTTCTGATAGCCGCAGCCCATTACCTGTGATACAGTCATGCCTGTTATACCTATCTTGTCAAGCTCGGTTTTGAGCGTTTCGAATTTTGACTGGTTGGTGATTATCACCACATTGGTCATTTTGGCATGTGTCATATCGGGCGAGCTGTATACCGTGGGTATAGCAACTTCGGGAGCAACCTCGGGCGCGCTCTCATGTGAATCCTCATAGAATCCCTCGCCTGTGCTTGAATCCTCGGCGGGACGGAAGTCGGTGCCCATAGGCATCGGAACAAAGTCCGCATAGCAGCTTGCTAAGCCGTGTTCCACCTTGTCAAGACCCGCCTTTTCTTCCTTAGCCGAAACACGCAAGCCTATTGTGTATTTGATAGCGAGGAACACGATGCTCATAGTCACGGCAACCCATGCCGCAACGCTAACCACACCCAAAGACTGCACGCCAAGCAGCGAGAACCCTCCGCCGTAGAACAGTCCGCCGTCTACTGCGAACAAGCCCACAAGGATAGTGCCTGCAGCGCCGCAAAGCCCATGCACTCCTATTGCGCCGACCGGATCATCGATTTTTAGTACCTTTTCGATAAACTCAATACCGAACACCACAACGAATCCGGCAATAAGGCCTATTGCCGCGGCACCTAGCGGCGATACTGCGTCACAGCCTGCGGTTATTGCGACAAGACCGGCAAGCGCACCGTTAAGAGTCATCGAAACATCGGGCTTCTTGTATTTTACCCATGTAATGCACATTACGGCTATTGCAGCGACTGCGGCGGCAATGTTGGTGGTTACAAATATGTTGGACGCGTCCAAAATGGAATCGCCGGAGAGCGAAAGAGTAGAAGCGCCGTTGAAGCCGAACCAGGCGAACCATAGAATGAATACGCCGAGCGCTCCGAGTGTAAGGCTATGCCCGGGAATCGCCTTGGGCTTGCCGTCCTTGCCGAACTTACCGATACGCGGCCCGATTATTTTTGCCCCGACGAGCGCCGCCACACCGCCTACCATATGTACGGCAGTGGAGCCTGCGAAGTCATGGAATCCCAGCTCGGCAAGCCAACCGCCGCCCCATATCCAATGCCCCGAAATAGGGTATACAATCGCACTGATTACAATGCTGTAAATACAGTATGACGAAAATTTTGTACGCTCCGCCATGGCACCGGAGACGATAGTCGCCGCCGTGGCGCAGAAAACAGTCTGAAATATGACGAACGCAGCCGTGGGGATGGTGGACGAATAATCTCCCTGTATGAAGAAGTCAAATCCTCCGACAAATGCTCCCGCGGAAGCAAACATTAAGCCGAATCCGACTGCCCAGTACACCACTGTGCCGAGCGAAAAGTCCATAAGGTTCTTCATGATAATGTTACCTGCATTTTTCGCTCTTGTAAAGCCGGTTTCGACCATTGCAAAGCCTGCCTGCATGAAGAAGACCAAAACGCTGCCTAAAAGTACCCATAGGGTGTCAACTGATGAAAACATAATACTCCTCCTAAAAAATAAGGCGTGTGGGTAAACTAATACCGCACACGCCGTTGTGTATAATTGTGTTGTTTTGCTATTTTACACTGTACAGGATATCGCCGTAGGTGGGCAAATCCCAGTGTTTTTTGCTGATTATCAATTCCAATTCGTCTATTGTGAGTCTCAAAGAACACATGGCATTGAATACATTCTCGCGGTACGCCTTTGCCGCCGCAAGGCTGTCTCTTATCATTTTTACAGCTGATGTTTGCTCTTCGAGTGTTGCGAGCCTTTTTATCAAGCACTCTGAAAGCTGTGCCAGCCGGTTGAGCGCTCTGCTCTCCAAAGCTGTTGAAAGCTCTGAGTCCACAGCTTTCTTGCGCGCAGCTAGCCCTGCCAGTTCATCCTGACAGCCCACAACCGCCGGAATAATGTGCTTATAAACTATGTCAATCAAGGTCAGCGCTTCTATATTGATCGTCTTATTGTAATTCTCTAGCGAAACCTCGTATCTCGAATGCAGCTCTTGCTTGGTGAATACCTTATGCTTCTCGAACAACTCCACATTCTTCTTCGCAACCATTGCGGGAAGGGCTTCGGGAGTGGTTTTGAGGTTGAGCAAGCCTCTTGCGTCAGCTTCTTTTACCCATTCTTCATCGTAACCGTTGCCGTTAAATATTATGCGCTTGTGCTGTTTGATTGTGTTGATGACCAAGGCATTGATGTCTTCCTTGAAATTGCTGCCCTTATCCAAAATATCAGCGAACTGCGTCAATACTTCTGCGACTATGGTATTCAAAACAATATTTGTATCAGCGATCGAAAAGGACGAGCCCAGCATGCGGAATTCAAATTTGTTACCGGTGAACGCAAAAGGTGAGGTTCTGTTGCGGTCGGTGGTATCTTTGGGGAAGTGGGGCAAAACATTGACGCCAATCTCCATTAATTTCTTTTCCTTGCCTACATATAGCTTGCCCTTTTCGAGCGCCTCTAGTATTTCTGTGAGCTCCTCGCCGAGGAATATTGATACGATTGCAGGCGGCGCCTCGTTAGCGCCCAGACGGTGGTCATTGCCTGCGCTTGCAACCGATACCCTGAGCAAGTCTTGATAGTCGTCTACCGCTTTGATTACCGCGCACAAGAAAAGCAAAAATTGCGCGTTCTCGTATGGGGTTATTCCGGGTTCCATAAGATTGATGCCCGTATCGGTAGATATCGACCAGTTGTTGTGCTTGCCGCTGCCGTTGACTCCCGCGAAAGGCTTTTCATGCAGCAAGCACACCAGACCATGGCGCCCTGCAACAAGCTTCATCATCTCCATTGTGATTTGGTTGTGATCTGTCGCCACATTGGTTTGACTGAATATCGGCGCAAGCTCATGCTGAGCGGGAGCGACCTCGTTATGCTTTGTCTTGGAAAGCACTCCGAGCTTCCACAATTCTTCGTCAAGCTCTTTCATATATGCCGAAACACGCTGCTTAAGACTTCCAAAATAATGGTCCTCAAGCTCTTGTCCCTTGGAAGGACGCGCTCCGAAAAGCGTTCTGCCGGTATACATAAGGTCAGGGCGTTTCAGATACACATCCTTGTCAATAAGGAAGTATTCTTGCTCCGGACCCACATCCGATGTTACTCTGCATGCGTCGGTATTGCCAAAAAGTCTAAGTATTCTAAGCGCCGCCCTGTCGATTGCCTCCATAGAGCGCAGCAAAGGGGTCTTTTTGTCAAGAGCCTCTCCGCCGTATGAGCAGAAAGCGGTGGGAATGCACAGGGTATCGTCCTTAATGAATGCGTATGAGGTAGGGTCCCATGTGGTATAGCCTCTTGCTTCAAAGGTTGCTCTAAGACCTCCTGACGGGAAGCTTGAAGCGTCCGGCTCGCCCTTGACAAGCGCCTTACCCGAAAACTCCATTATTATGCCGCCGTTTGCATCGGGGGTTATGAAACTGTCGTGTTTTTCAGCAGTGATTCCGGTCATTGGCTGGAACCAGTGCGTAAAATGAGTCACTCCTTTTTCAATAGCCCAGTCCTTCATTGAGTTAGCCACAACATTCGCCACATCCAATTCCAGATGTCTCCCAAGCATAATGCTCTTTTTCAGAGCCTTATAAGCTTCTTTGGGAAGGCGGGCTTTCATCACTTCGTCGTTGAACACCATGCTTCCGAACATTTTAGGCAGATCTTTCATAATATACTCCTTCTTGCATTAAGCAAAAAAATAAGCGCCGTGAACAACTGTCCACAGCGCCTTTGCTGATTTATACTTCAAATATATCACCGCAAATCGGCTCTGTCAACAATTTTTTCAAATATTTTCAAAAATTTTTTCAGCTATTTAGGGAGATTTGCTATAAGATATACTTATAACCAGTTATAAGAAAAAAGCTCAATTGCAATACGGATTAATAATATAAAATCATTGACAAAGGCAATAGCGGAGGTTAAAATTATATGTGAACAAAGGCGTTCACCAGATAGTTTATGAGGGCACAAGAGGGCTTGTTAACAGCTTTGCGTCCTTGTCCGCTGTGTGGTGAACGCCTTTTTTGGAGGTACAAATGAGAGAAGGTCAATTCCGCAATTTGTCTGGTTGCGCGATATCGGGAATATTTTCCAAGGATGGCCGTCGGTTTTGCGGCGATACGATAGTGAAGTCAATCGCCGTCATGCACGACCGTTCCAACGGCTTGGGCGGAGGATTCGCGGCCTATGGTATTTATCCGGAATACAAGGATTTTTATGCCCTTCATATATTTTATGACAGCAGAAGCGCCAAAGAAGAATGCGAAACCTTTTTGGAAGAGCATTTTGACATTATCAACTTGTCCAAAATTCCGACTAGCAAGATACCCGAGATAACTGACGAGCCGCTGATATGGCGCTATTTTGTCGCGCCGCTGCCCACTAGACTTGCCGAAAGTCAGCTGGACGAGCGCGAGTTTGTGGTAAGGTGCGTATTCAAGGTCAACACAACAATACGCGGCAGTTATATCTTTTCCAGCGGTAAGAATATGGGCGTGTTCAAAGCGGTAGGCTTCCCCGAAGATGTGGGCAGATTTTATCGCCTTGACGAGTATGAAGGGTATTCTTTTACCGCCCACGGCAGGTATCCGACCAATACTCCGGGCTGGTGGGGCGGGGCGCACCCGTTTGCTTTGCTTGACTATTCGGTAGTCCATAACGGGGAAATATCCTCATACGATGCCAACAGGCGAAGCATCGAAATGTACGGATACAAGTGTACCTTGCAGACCGATACCGAAGTAATTACATACATAATTGACTATCTCAACAGAAAAAAGGGTTTGACGATGAAAGAGATATGCTCGGTGATTGCCGCGCCGTTTTGGAAGACTATCGAGAACCGTCCCAAGGAAGAACGCGAGACGCTAGAATATCTGCGCAACGCTTATGCGTCACAGCTAATCACCGGCCCGTTCTCTATACTTGTGGGCTTTGAGGGCGGCATGATGGTGCTTAACGACAGATTGAAGCTGCGAAGTATGGTCGCTGCGGAGAAGGGTGATTATTTCTACGCGGCGAGCGAAGAGGCCGCAATCAGAGTGATGGAGCCAAATCCCGACCGTGTATGGGCTCCCAAGGGCGGTGAGGGAATAATAGTCAAGCTTAACGGAGGTGACAACAATGCCTATTAATTATATTCACCCCGACTACGAGATAGTAAGAGATTACGACAGGTGCATAACCTGCCGCGTATGCGAAAGACAGTGCGCTAATGCCGCCCACGAATATCTTGAAGAAGCGGACAAAATGGTCTGTGATGACGCAAAATGCGTCAACTGTCACCGTTGTGTTTCTCTTTGTCCGACAAGGGCGCTCAAAATCGTTAAGACAGACCACACCTTTAAGGAAAATGCCAACTGGTCGGGCAAGGCGATTAAGGAAATATATAAGCAGGCTGCGTCGGGAGGAGTGCTGTTGTCCTCTATGGGCAATCCGGAGAGTTTCCCAGTGTATTTTGACAAGATGCTTGTCAATGCATCCCAGGTCACCAATCCTTCGATTGACCCGCTACGCGAACCTATGGAAACCAAGGTGTTTTTAGGCACAAAGCCGCAGAAGATAGAAAGAGATGAAAAAGGCAGGATAAAAAATAATCTTACTCCGCAGCTCAAGCTGGCTATGCCAGTTATGTTTTCGGCAATGAGCTACGGCTCGATAAGCTACAACGCGCACGAAAGTCTGGCGCGGGCGGCAGAAGAGCTGGGCATATATTACAATACTGGCGAGGGCGGATTGCACGAGGACTTCTATAAGTACGGCAGCAATACGATTGTGCAGGTCGCGTCTGGCAGATTCGGAGTGCACAAGGACTATCTCAACAGCGCCGCGGCAATCGAAATCAAGATGGGTCAAGGCGCAAAGCCCGGCATTGGCGGACATCTCCCAGGCGCAAAAATACTTGGCGAGGTATCCAAAACACGCATGATACCCGAGGGAACGGACGCGATATCTCCCGCCCCTCATCACGATATCTATTCAATAGAGGACTTGCGCCAGCTGGTATTCTCGCTTAAGGAAGCAACAGCGTACAAAAAGCCAGTGAGCGTCAAAATTGCAGCCGTACACAATGTATCCGCCATTGCAAGCGGCATAGCAAGAAGCGGAGCGGATATCATTGCAATAGACGGTTTTCGCGGCGGTACGGGCGCCGCGCCCACTAGGATAAGGGATAATGTAGGCATCCCGATCGAATTGGCGCTTGCAAGCGTGGACAAGAGACTGCGAGACGAGGGCATACGGGATACTGTATCGATAGTCGTAGCCGGAAGCATTAGAAGCAGCGCCGATGTGGTTAAGGCAATAGCGCTAGGCGCAGACGCGGTATATATCGGGACTTCTGCACTGCTTGCGCTGGGCTGTCATCTCTGCAGAAGCTGCCATACGGGCAAATGCAACTGGGGCATTGCCACTCAAAATCCCGAGCTGACCAAGCGGCTCAACCCCGATTTGGGATATAAGCGTTTGGTCAACATGCTGACTGCATGGGAGCACGAGATCAAAGAGATGATGGGCGGTATGGGTATTAACTCAATAGAGAGCCTTAAGGGTAACAGGCTTATGTTGAGAGGCGTGGGTCTCAACGAAAAAGAGTTGGAGATACTTGGAATAAAACACGCAGGCGAGTAAAAAACGAGGTACGAGAATTGAAAAGAGTATATGTGAACGAAAAATGGTGCTTGGGTTGTCATCTTTGTGAATATTACTGCGCTTTTGCAGGAACCAACCAAACGGACATCGCGCGCGCTCTCAAAAACATTAAGATCAACCCAAAAATCAAGATAGAAGAGCACGGCGGAATAACTTTTGCGGTCTCTTGCCGTCATTGTGAAGAACCGTTGTGTGTTAAGGGCTGTATCAGTGGCGCCCTTTCTATAAAAGATGGTATAATAACTATAGACAAGGACAGATGCATAGGCTGTTATACCTGCATACTCAGCTGTCCTTACGGAGCAATATCTCCTAGCGAAGACGGCGCAATACAAAAATGTGAGCTTTGCACCAAAAACGGAGGTATTCCTCAGTGTGTCAAGGGCTGCCCGAACGGGGCTATAGTGTTCGAAGAGAGGTGACAAGGTGAGCAAGTATGTAATAATAGGCAACTCCGCCGCCGCTGTCGGCGCAGTGGAGGCGATACGCAAGAACGACAAGGAAAACGAGATATTAATAGTAACCGATGAGGGTTATCATACCTATTCGCGGCCTTTGATATCCTACCTTTTGCTAGGCAAGACCACAGAGCAAAAGATGAAGTATCGCAAGGACAGCTTTTACACTGACAATAATTGCAGACTCATGTTGTCCAAAAAAGTGGTAAAAATTGAGCCCGCGACAAAGCAAGTCGCTCTTGATGACGGCTCCTTAATAACATATGAAAAGTTATTGGTGACAACGGGCTCTTCTCCTTTTGTGCCGCCTATGGACGGCTTGGACGGCGTGGAGAAGAAGTTCACCTTTATTTCGCTCGACGACGCGCTAGCACTGTCAAAGGCAATCGATAGCAGCAGCAGAGTTTTGATAGTCGGCGCCGGACTTATCGGATTGAAATGCGCAGAGGGCATCAGAAAGAGTGTTGCATCTATCGATGTAATCGACCTTGCTCCGAGAGTGCTGTCAAGCATACTGGACGAAGAGGGAGCCGCGCTTGTAAAAAAGCATCTTGAAAACAACGGCTTGCGGTTTCATCTGGCTGACAGCGTAAAACGCTTCGAGGGCAACACGGCGCATTTAGCAAGCGGCGCGGCAATAGCCTTCGATGTGCTGGTGCTTGCAGTCGGTGTAAGACCCAATGTCGGACTGGTAAGGGATGCAGGCGGCAATGTGGCAAGGGGCATTGTAGTTGACAGTTACTGCCGCACCTCCCTGGAGGATGTGTACGCGGCAGGCGACTGCGTAGAGGCGGTCGACGCTTCAACCGGATTGAGCAAGATTATGGCGCTGTTGCCCAATGCTTATATGCAGGGCGAGTGCGCCGGCAACAACATGAGCGGCACCGAGTGCAGGTTCGATAAGGCTATCCCCATGAATGCCATAGGCTTTTTTGGAGAGCACATTTTGAGCGCAGGCACATACGGCGGCGAAACATACGCCTGTTGCGACGGGAGTAATTATAAAAAATTGTTTTATTCGGATAATAAGCTTAACGGCTATATCCTTATAGGCAATGTGGAAAAAGCGGGGGTATACACCTCGCTAGTGCGCGAAAAAACACCGCTTGACAGCTTGGATTTTGCGTTGATTTGCGAAAGGCCGGGGTTAATGGCTTTTTCTAAAGAGGCACGCGCAAAAAAACTCGGAGGACAACCGTTATGAGATTAAACGCGCAAGAATTAGGCTACCAAAGACTCAATCAGATGGTAAGAGAGACGGCGGAAGATATTATTATTGATAATTGCTGCGGCGAACGCTTCATTGGCACGGGCGCAGCCAATAAGCATATCGAAATCAACGGCATACCCGGCAATGCGCTCGGCGCATATCTAGACGGTGCCGAGATTACAGTTAATAGCAACGCTCAGGATGCTGTCGGTGACACCATGAATGACGGCAGGATTATTATTAGGGGCGATGTGGGCGATGCGCTGGGGTACGCTATGCGAGGAGGCAAGATACTGGTTAAGGGCAATTCGGGCTACAGAACCGGCATTCACATGAAGCAGTACAAGGAGAAGTGCCCTTTGATTATAGTGGGCGGCAGAGCGGGCAGTTTTCTTGGAGAGTACCTTGCAGGCGGTACGATAATCGTATTGGGGTTGGGCTGTGACTGTGTGCCTCTAGGCAACTTCACAGGTACGGGGATGCACGGCGGCGAAATCTGGGTGCGGTCTCACAAAGAGCTAAAAAATCTTCCCGCGCAGGTGTTTTGTAAAAAAGCAAGCAAGGAAGAATTGAAAAAAATTAAGGGCTATATAGAGGAATATGCGCAAATTTTCGGTATTGAGTCAGACAGCATATTTGATGCGCCGTTTTATCTGCTTAAGCCCAACGCAAAGAACCCGTATAAACAGTTGTATACGGAAAACTGATTAGCGTGAAGGAGATAATTATGAATGCAACGGTAAAAGAGGTAATGCAGTTTATCAAGGAGAACGATGTCAAGTTTATCAGGCTTGCTTTTTGCGACTTGTTCGGTGCGCAAAAAAACATTTCCACAATGCCTGAAGAGCTGGAGGCGGTCTTTGCGGAAGGAATATCTTTTGATGCTTCCGCGATAAGGGGCTTTTCTGATGTTACCAAGTCGGACTTGCTGCTTTTCCCGGACCCGTCGACATTGTCGGTACTGCCTTGGAGACCTCAGCAGGGGCGCGTTGCGCGTTTTTATTGTGACATTAAGTATCCCGACGGCACGCTCTTCGAATGTGATTCAAGGGCAATACTCAAAAATGTACTTGCAAAATGCGAGAAGATGGGCTATGTATGCAAGGTCGGAAGCGAATGTGAGTTTTATCTGTTCAAGACTGATTCTTCAGGGAATCCTATGCTTGAGCCGCTTGACAATGCAGGATACCTTGATGTCTCTCCGCTTGACAAGGGCGAAAATGTGAGGCGCGAGATATGTTTGACTCTTGCGGACATGGGTCTTCAGCCCGAATGCTCTCATCACGAGCAGGGACCGGGGCAAAATGAGGTTGACTTTAAGTTTTCGGACGCTATGAGCGGCGCGGATAACATAATGACATTCAAGACAGTGGTTAAGGTGCTTGCTTCCCGCAATGGACTGTTTGCCTCCTTCATGCCCAAGCCGCTGCTTGATAAGGCGGGCAACGGCATGCACATCAATCTTTCGCTTGCCGAGGACGGATATAATATATTCAAAAACGGAAAAATAGAGCAGAACAAGGTTGTAGAGGGGTTCATCGCGGGTATTTTGGAGAAAGCGCGCGAAATGACCGCCTTCCTTAACCCCATAGCCAATTCGTATGAGCGATTCGGAGGATTCGAGGCTCCCAAGTATATTTCATGGTCGCATCAAAACCGTTCGCAGCTAATAAGGATACCGGCGGCAAAGGGCGAAAAGACCAGAATGGAGCTGCGCTCGCCGGACACTGCGAGCAATCCCTATCTTGCCCTCGCGCTAATTATCGGAGCAGGGCTTTATGGTGTTGAGAATGGGCTGAAACTGCCCCCGCCTGTCAACAAAAACTTGTTCGACGTCGAAACAGTAAAGGGATTAACGCTTGACAGGCTGCCCGAGACCATGAGCGAGGCTATCGAGTGCGCTAAGGCATCCGCTTTTGTTAAGAGCATTATCGGAGAAGCTGCTTTCGAAAAGTATATTAAGGAAAAGGAAAAAGAGGCGGCCGAATACGGCAGCGCCAGCGATAAAGAGGAGTTTTATAAGGAAAGGTACTTTCTAAAGACTTAAAGGGTGAGCGGCGGCGTATATTCAAAAGGAGGTGATAGTTTTTGGAAAGCGCGTTAGTGATATCTTCTAACGAAAAGATAGCGGCAACATTGTCAGAGACGCTTTTGCAGCTTAACATTAGCAAAATTATCACCGTCAAAAGCGCCGGCGAGGCAAGAAGACTGCTTATCGAACGCGATTATGACCTCTGCGTGGTCAATTCTCCGCTAATTGATGAGACGGGGGAGAGCTTATCCAAAAATATCGCTGTAAAGGGTATAAGCCAAATAATACTCTTGGTCAAGGCAGAGTATTACAACGAAATTGCCAACAATGTGGAGGATTACGGGGTAATAACAGTTGCCAAGCCGGTCAACAGAGAGCTGTTATGGAGCGCATTGAAGGTTGCTCAGGCCGCGCATAAGAAACTGCAGCAGGCGCATAACGAAAACCGTATGCTGCTCAAAAAAATTGAGGACATAAGGATAATAGACCGCGCAAAATGCATTCTTATATCGCATTTTTCCATGTCCGAGCCCGAGGCGCACCGCTGTATAGAAAAACAGGCTATGGATATGCGGACAACGCGGCGCGAAGTCGCGGAGGAGATACTGAAAACATACGAAAATTAGCAAGCAAATGATGATAGGAGCAGGAAATGAACGAAAAGTTGTATTTAATACTTGAAAACGGAAAGGTTTTTGAGGGGCGCTCATTCGGAGCGCGGGGGGAAGTTGTCGGAGAGGTGGTATTCACCACAGGTATGACAGGATACCTCGAGACGCTGACCGACAAAAGCTATTACGGTCAGATAATAACGCAGACTTTCCCCTTAATAGGCAATTACGGGGTAATACCATCGGATTTCGAAAGCAGTCATGTAAGCGCTCGCGCTTACATAGTCAAGCACCCCTCATTAACGCCGTCCAATTTCCGTTCAGAAGGAGATTTGGATGGTTTTTTGAAAGCGGAGGGAATTGTAGGACTATACGGGATAGACACAAGAGAACTGACAAAGATGATAAGGGAAAAGGGCGTAATGAACGGCAAAATATCATTCAGCCCCGATTATGACCCCTCAATAGGGTCATATGCAATCAAGGACGCCGTGCAAAGTGTCTCGGTCAAGGAAAGTTATATCGGCAATGAGGGCGCGAAGTACAAAGTGGCATTGCTTGACTTGGGACTAAAAGAAAATATAAGAAGAGAGCTTATTAAGCGCGGCTGTGAGGTCAAGGTTTTCCCATATAATTCGACAGCGGACGAGATATTAGCTTATAGACCTGACGGGATAATGCTGTCTAACGGACTCGGCGACCCTGCTGAGAATACCTTGGTAATCGCTAATCTCAAAGTGCTTATCGAGTCAAGTGTGCCTATATTCGGCATATGCCTCGGTCATCAGCTGCTTGCGCTTGCCAGTGGGTTCAAGACGCACAAGCTCAAGTACGGTCACCGCGGCGCCAACCAGCCCGCAAAGGACTTACTGACCGGCAAGACTTACATAACCAGTCAAAATCACGGCTATGCCGTTACATCTGAAAGCATTGACGGCAGCATTGCTACAGAGTGGTTTGTCAATGTCAACGACAATACATGCGAGGGCATTATTTATAAAGACAAGCCGGTTTTTTCGGTGCAATTCCACCCGGAAGCATGCGGCGGTCCGCTTGATACCGCGTATTTGTTTGACATACTGATTGGCAAGATGGAGGAGAATTATGCCTTACGATAAGACAATTAAGAAGGTGCTGGTGATAGGGTCGGGACCTATTGTGATAGGTCAGGCGGCAGAGTTCGACTATGCGGGGACGCAGGCGTGCAGAGTGCTGCGCGATGAGGGCATAGAGATTGTGCTTGTCAACTCCAATCCCGCGACAATAATGACGGATAACGCAATGGCGGACAAAATATACATTGAGCCGCTTACCTTGGCGACAATAAAAAGGATAATCAAAAAAGAGCGTCCCGACAGCATTTTGTCAGGCTTGGGCGGGCAGACCGGACTGACGCTTTGCATGCAGCTCGCGCGAGAAGGATTTCTCAAGGATATGGGCGTCAAGCTGCTCGGGTCGTCCCCCGAGACAATAGACAAGGCTGAAGACCGCGAGATATTCAAAAGGACCATGCAGGAGATAGGACAGCCTGTCATTCCTTCTGTAATAGCGACCGATATAAAAGCCGCCTTCGAATTTGCCGAAGGCAACGGTTACCCGGTAATTGTTAGGCCGGCTTTTACCTTAGGCGGCAGCGGCGGCGGCATTGCCAACGATAAAAAAGAATTGAAGGAAATCGCCTCTAACGGTATCGCTATGTCCCCTATAGGGCAGATACTTGTAGAGAGGTGCGTATCCGGATGGAAAGAAATAGAGTTCGAGGTTATGCGTGACCGAATAGGTAATGTTATTGCCGTGTGCTCTATGGAAAACTTTGACCCGGTCGGCGTGCATACCGGTGACAGCATTGTAATTGCGCCCGCCGTAACGCTTGCCGACAAAGAGTATCAGATGCTAAGGTCCGCAGCGCTTAACATTATCACCG